>JANQTG010000175.1:0-12120 GCA_030731855.1 Cellulophaga sp.
ATTTTATCTAAAACGCATTTGTCGGAAGCACCGATGATTTGAGCCGCTAAAATACCTGCATTTTTTGCGCCGTTTAAGGCAACAGTCGCTACAGGAACTCCGCCTGGCATTTGTAGAATCGATAAAATAGAATCCCAACCATCGATAGAATTGCTACTTTTTACAGGAACACCAATTACGGGCAAGGGCGACATAGAAGCGACCATTCCCGGTAAATGTGCGGCACCACCAGCGCCGGCAATAATAACTTTATAGCCTTTTATGTGGGCATTTTTGCTGAAATCGTACAGTTTTTCGGGCGTACGGTGTGCAGAAACAATATCTACATCAACCTCTATATCAAAGCCTTTTAAAATATCAATGGCTTCTTGCATTACAGGAAGATCACTGGTGCTTCCCATAACTACGGCTACTTTACTCATAATTATTTTTTTAAATTACTAATAATCCAACTTTTTATTTGGTCAAAATCTAGTTTACCTTTAGAGGCTTCTATTACAAATTGATATTTTTCATCATCCGTAGCATCAATATCAAGTCCATCTTCAAAAAGCAACAATCGTAAAAAAGCATATGCCATACGTTTATTACCGTCTATAAAAGGATGATTTATAATAATGCTTTGGAAAATAGCAGCAGATTTATCAATCGCGGAAGGGTATAGGTCTTTTCCGTCAAAAGTTTGAAAAGGTCTGTTAATGGCTGATAAAAGTGATTTTTCATCTCGAATTCCACTAGAACCGCCAGAAGATTCAGCTATAATTTTATTTAGACTTAGAACAAGTTCTTTTGAAATCATTCAGCAAGTCTTTTGAAAAGGGCTTCTTCTTTTGTTAAAAGATTTTTCACGAATTCAGTTCTGTTTTCATTTTTTTTCGCCAAATCTTCAACTATAAAAAATAACTCGTCTAAATTATCTTCAGGTAGTTTGTCAATTATTTTTATTAGTCTTTGTTTCTTTTCTATTACTGTCATAACAGTCCGATTTACATCAAATTTACAAAATCTTACTTACTTATCACTTTAATCGTTTCCTTTACTTTTTGCGCAATAAGCCTTGCGATGGCAATGTCTTTATGGACTATCGTTACGTGTCCCATTTTACGAAACGGTCGTGTTTGCTTTTTTCCATAAATGTGTGGCGTTACGCCTTCGAACTTTAGAATTTCTTCCATATTCTCGTAAACCACATCACCTGTATAACCTTCGGCACCAACTAAATTTACCATTATACCAGCCACTTTACTTTCGGTACTTCCTAATGGCATATTTAAAATAGCTCTAATATGTTGTTCAAACTGATTCGTGTAACTCGCTTCAATACTATAATGACCGCTATTGTGAGGCCTTGGTGCTACTTCGTTCACTAAAATTTGATCGTCATTGGTTTGGAACATTTCTACCGCTAAAATACCAATATGCTTCATTTGTTCCGATACTTTTAAGGCTATTTCAGTCGCTTTTTGCGCTACTTTTTCGTCTATTCTTGCAGGGCAAATTACATATTCCACTTGGTTGGCTTCTGGGTGAAATTCCATCTCTACCACAGGATAGGTTACTACTTCACCACTCGGATTACGAACCACAATAACAGCCAATTCGTTTTTAAACGGAATCATATCCTCAGCAATACATTCGCCTTTTGGCAAATTTTCTAAATCCTTGAAATTTCGAACTACTTTAACCCCTTGACCGTCATAGCCAAATTGAGTTGCTTTCCAAACAAAAGGAAATTCAAGTCCACCATTATCAATACTATCTTTAATTTCGCTTGAATAGGCAAAACGTGAAAAATCAGCTGTTGGGATGTCATTGTCGACATAAAATAACTTTTGCCGCGCTTTGTTTTGTATGATTCTTAATGTTTCCGAAGGCGGATATACTTTTAAACCTTCATCTTCTAACTTTTCTAAAGCATCTAGATTTACATTTTCAATTTCTATGGTTAACACATCAACCTTTTTACCGAAATTATAAACATCATCAAAATTCATTAAATCACCCATAATAAATTCATCACAAGCAATTTTACATGGCGCATCTTTTGAGCTTTCTAAAATTTTCGTGTGAATATCAAACTTTCGGGTTTCGTAAAGCAACATTTTTCCTAATTGTCCGCCACCTAATATGCCGAGTTTAAAATCAGAAGAAAAATAATTTGTCGATTTTTGATTTGGTGTCATAAGGGTATGAATTCTGTCTTATGTACAAAAATACACCGATTTCTTAAAACGACCTTACTTAGCATAAAAAAGAGAAATCAAAATGCTATATTTGTGCTTTCAAAAAAAATAGAGGTGATACAACTCCACGACAAACAATTTAAACCATTTTTAAGTCAAGAACAAGTGCAAGCTGCCGTTAAAAAGGTAGCCTTAGCAGTTGCTGCTGATTATAAAGATGAAACGCCCATTTTTGTGGGTGTTTTGAATGGTTCTTTTATGTTTGTCGCCGATTTTTTAAAGCAATACCAACACCCGTGTGAGGTTTCTTTTGTAAAATTAAGTTCCTATAGCGGATTAACGTCTACAGGAATCGTAGAAACCTTGTTGGACGTACCCGACAATATAAAAGGAAAATGTGTTATTATTCTTGAAGATATTATTGATACTGGCAGAACCTTAAAAGAATTGGTGCATTTGTTCAGTAATACCAATGTAAGAGAGTTTAAAATTGCCACCTTATTCCATAAACCTTCTATTTATAACGGAGAATACAAAATAGATTATATTGGAATGGAAATTCCGGATAAATTTATTGTGGGGTACGGACTAGATTATAACGAATTAGGAAGAAATTTAAATGAAGTTTACCAACTAAACCAACATACTATGATTAATCTTGTACTTTTCGGAAAACCAGGTGCTGGCAAGGGCACGCAGGCAGAATTTTTAAAATCGGAATATAATTTAAAGCATATTTCTACAGGTGATGTTTTTCGATACAATATTAAAAACGATACGGAGTTAGGTAAATTGGCAAAATCGTACATGGATAAAGGCGATTTAGTTCCTGATGAAGTAACCATAAAAATGCTAGAAGATGAGGTTGGTAAGAACCCTGATGCTAATGGTTTTATTTTTGATGGTTTCCCGAGAACAACCGCACAGGCAGAAGCTTTAGATGCTTTTTTAGATTCTAAAGACATGAAAATAAATGCTACTATTGCCCTCGAAGCGAACGATGAAATTTTGATTAATCGTGTTTTAGAGCGTGGAAAAGTAAGTGGTAGAGCAGACGATCAAGACGAAACTAAAATTAGAAATCGTTTTGATGAGTACAATGAAAAAACAGCACCATTAATAAACTATTATACAGGTAAAAATAAATTTTATAGCGTTAACGGCATTGGCGAAATAGCTGAAATTACGAAAAGAATAAAAGCAGTTATTGATACGCTTTAAATAAATCAAGGCAGTCTTTATTTTGATTGTTCGAAATAAAAAAATTTCAGTTCGAGTGATTAATTTTAGATTTTTGTTCAAAAATTAATTGTATCGATAACCACTTGATACTAAATTGGTTCTCGATACCTGCCCGTCCGACAAGCGGGTATTTTTTCTTAATTTCAATCAGAAAAAACACTCGAACTGACAATCCAAAAATTGAAAATACACTCACAACACCATGACAGAAGGCAATTTTGTAGATTATGTAAAGGTAAATTTAACATCGGGTAACGGTGGTAAAGGCTCAGTACATTTACATCGCGAAAAATTTATTACCAAAGGAGGTCCTGATGGTGGTGATGGTGGTCGTGGAGGTCATATCATTATTCGTGGTAGCAAAGATTTATGGACCTTATTAAGTTTTAAATTTAGTAGAAGTTTTAGAGCTGGTCACGGTGAACATGGTGCTAAAAGCAGAAGTACAGGGGCTGATGGCGAAGATGTATATTTAGATGTTCCTTTAGGTACAGTAATTAAAGATGCGGATACGGAAGAAGTTATCATGGAGATTACGGATGAAGGAGAAGAAAAAGTAATACTTCCTGGAGGTTTAGGAGGTCGTGGTAACTGGCATTTTAGAACCTCTACTAACCAAACGCCAAGATACGCACAGCCAGGAATTCCTGGTCAGGAGCTAGCCATTATTATGGAGTTAAAATTGTTAGCCGATGTTGGTTTAGTAGGTTTCCCTAATGCAGGAAAATCTACCTTACTTTCTGTGTTAACTACAGCAAAACCTAAAATTGCAGACTACGAATTTACGACACTAAAACCAAATTTAGGGATTGTAAAATACAGAGATTTTCAGAGTTTTGTCATGGCAGATATTCCCGGAATTATCGAGGGCGCTGCTGAGGGTAAAGGCTTAGGCTATTATTTTTTACGCCATATAGAGCGTAATTCTACACTCTTATTTTTAATTCCTGCGGATAGTAAGGACATTAAAAAGGAATACGAGATTCTTTTAGATGAATTACGAAGGTATAACCCAGAAATGTTAGACAAAGAACGTTTGGTAGTCATTTCAAAAAGCGATATGCTTGATGAGGAACTAAAAGCTGAAATGAAAACGGAATTAGATTCGCAACTTAAAGGGGTTTCTTTTATGTTTATATCATCAGTAGCACAAATGGGTTTAACCGAGCTTAAAGATAGGCTTTGGAAGATGTTGAACGATTAAAAGCAGATTTCTTTTAAACTGCGATACTTTTTGTTTAAATTTATAAACAGACCTAAATCCTTTAAAATGAAACATCTAGTGTATTTTTTGATTATTGCTTCTTTAGTATCTTGTAAAGTTGTACGTGTGAATTACGATTATGATAAGAAAACAGACTTTTCAAGCTATACGACCTATAGCTACTATCCAGAAATGGAAACTGGTTTAAGTGATTTAGATACAAAGCGTTTATTAGTTATCGTAGACTCTACTATGCAAGCAAAAGGAATACTGTATTCTGAAGAGCCAGATTTTTTCATCAACATAGAAAGTAATTCATTTAAAGCCGCGCAAAATAATAATGTTGGTGTTGGTTTAGGCGGAGGCGGTGGTAATGTTGGTGGCGGAATATCTATCGGAATCCCGGTTGGTCAGCCCAAATTAGAACGTGAAATTAAGTTTGACTTTATTGATAGTCAAAAAGATCTTTTATTCTGGCAGGCAATTAGTACGAGTCCCTTTAAAGAAAATGTAACTCCTGAATTGCGTGAAAAAAGCTTGAGCGATATAGCAGCAAAAGTTTTTGAGAGCTATCCTCCAGAAATTAAAAAGTAATGTTATTACCTTACCATTATAGTCTTCAATTAAGATTTACCAGCAGATTTGCTGAATAAGTAAATAATCTGACAGTCCGCCAGGCACGTATCCTCCATGTCAAAATTACTTTATGGTTTAGACCCATTTTTCATCTCTTTTCTCTATTCTTTGCTCTTTTTTCTAACCTTCGACATTAGACATTGGACTTTAGACATATTCCTTATTAAGCATAACTTTAAGCAAAACTACTGCCAACCACCCACTAACAACTACCCTCTAATTTTCTTTCGACATTTGACATGCAACTTTAGACTCATTCTCAACTTTTCCCCGTTCAGTAACCAAAAACTACCGTTGGTCATAAAATGGTTTTATATGCTTTACTATCGCTGTAGTTTTACATCGTAATAAAAAAATAAATAGTAATCATTTAAAATTAAACAATATGAAAAATTCAGTAATTACCTTCGGAATCGTTTTAAGTATGGCATTATCAACTAGCATTTATGCAAATGATAATGTAAAAGGAAAAGAATCAAAAAAAGAATCAAAAATAGTAACGACAACTATTAAAGATGTTGCCCCAATTAGTATTGCAGTTGCACAAAGCGATATAGAAACTGTCATTAAGTTTTTAGAATTCGGCGCAGATATAGAAGTTAAAACCGAAGTAAACGGAATGACGCCTTTAATGTACGCTGCACGATACAATAATGTAGAAATGATCAACTTATTGATAAACAATGGTGCCGATGTAAATGCTACCTCTAAATTAGGCTATACCGCTTTTCAGTACGCAGAATTGGCTGGAGCGAACGATGCAGCTACACTTTTGAAATAAGATAACCAACCAAACTTTTATACTTTTAAAGAAGCCGTCTCAATCATTGAGGTGGCTTTTTCGTAAAACTCTATTTTAACAAGCACGTAGTGCGAAGATAAAATAGTTGGTTTCACTTTCCTTTGCTGGCAGGCAGGCTAACTCCGCTTTTTAGCGGAGTCTGTTTATTCCACCTTTACTGTTTAAACCCTATTTTAACGAGCACGCAGTGCGAAGATAAAATAGTTGGCTTATTCCATCTATAGTATAGAATCCCTCATGCCAATAAAATAAAGCGCTTCTACATATTTTTAAGGTCTTAATACCTATTGCTTTTGACATTCAACTTTCTACATTCGACTCATTTGTCTTCTCTCTTTTTTTTAAGCTTCGACATTCATCATAGCTTTCAGTAAAAATTACTAACAGCCACCCACTACCAACTACCCTCTATTTTTCTTTCGACATTTGACATTTGACTTTTAGACAATTTTCTCTTTACCGTTCACTATATCGTTTTTACCGTTCGCCATAATTCTTATGGTTTAACATACGATAACCAGTACTTTTAACCAAACCAACAATAACAATAAAATTTAAAACTATGATATCTTTCGCTAAAATCATATTAGCACTTATTTTAAGCCTTATCTTGCTATAAAAGCCAACTACAAAAATACTTTCAGTGCTTAAATACCGCTAATGCAAAGATTTATTTCAAAAAATTTGTTTTGGATTCTACAGTTTTTAGGCTGGGGCGCCTTTTCGCTTTTCGTAACATTTATAGCGGATATTGGCGAAAAATGGGAAGGTATTTTGATTATCCTTTTAGGTAATATGATCATTTTTATTACCATGACTTCCATACTAAGATGGTTACTGAACAAGGTAGCTCCCATAGAAAATTTTAAACCAATAATGTTGCTAAGAATTATAGCATTGGTAGGTGTAATGTCGTTTATATTTCCACATGTTGCCTATTACAGTGGTTTTATTGTGGGTAAAATAGTGAGATTCTTATGGGAAGATACTCCAGAAATCTTCAAAAAGTCACCAATAAATCCAAATTCTTACAGTAACTATATTGGTTATACAGTAATCATAAGTGGTTGGACCGTCTTTTTTTACATCATTAAACTAATTCGGAAATCCAATAACGAAAGAATACAACGTTTACGGCTAAAAGACCAAGTTAAACAAGCACAACTAAACACCTTAAAAGGGCATATAAATCCTAATTTTATTTTTAGTTCGTTAAATAGCATAAAAGGTTTAATGCTTGAAGATGTACCAAAATCCAGAGCTATGTTGACGACTTTGTCGGAAATGTTGCGCTATTCCTTAATAAAAAATGACATCAACGGCGTACTTCTGGAGGAGGAGTTAGAAGTATCTAAAAATTATATTTCGCTATTTACTATTGAAGAAAGCAGAAAATTTAATGTAAATTATAATATAGCTCCTGAAACCTTGTCTTTACTAATACCACCATTGCTTTTTCCAAATCTAATTGAGTTAGCTACCCGATTTGGAATGTTTGAGGCCAAAAACGAAGATTCTATTACCGTAACCAGTGAAATTAAAAATAACAATTTAAAAATTAGCGTGGCACATACGAGTAATATGACTGTTAGTAATGCACGACAAAGCCTAGAAAACATGCTTAAACAAAGGCTTAAATTACTTTATGGCGACAATGCTAGCTATATGACAAACCATGAAGTAAATAATTACACGCTCTGGGTTACCTTACCCGCACATCCTTTTAAAAGCCTCAATTCTTAGCATGACCATAAAAACTAAAAATTCAGAGGTTTTGTTTTGGGTGCTTCAAATAGTAGGTTGGAGCATGATGAGTTCTGTGATATTTATAATCCCTGAATTAAGCACCACCTATAAAACCTATTCCTTTTTTACTGGAACAGCAGTAGGTATTTTTTTGACCAGTGCTTATCGTTTTTATTTAAAACAGCAGATAGATTTTAATAGTTTCAAAATAAAAAATTTAACCAAAGTATTTTTTAGCTTTTTGATGTGCTCAGCATTGTATTATTTACTATTTATGTTTACTGATTATTTTTATGATTTGGTATGGCAAAAAACAGTTTTCGAGAAGCAATGGATGGATGAAAATTCGTCTTTTTGGTCTAATATTATAACTACTTCGTTGACTATATTTGTCTGGACCATTATTTATATGGGCATTAAATTCATTACCAATATCAATACCAATCGCTTAGAGAATTTAGAGTTACAAGCTACCTTAAAAGAGGCTCAATTAAATACCTTAAAAGGACAAGTAAATCCTCATTTTATGTTTAATAGTCTAAATAATATTAGAGGGCTGATGCTAGAAGATGTCGATAAATCACGAGAGATGATTACCAAACTGTCGGAAATGCTACAATACGCCTTAACTAAAAATACAGTTGATGCCATCGCGTTGAGTGAAGAACTAGAAATGGTTGATAATTATATCGCCCTAGCTAAAATTCAGATGGAAGATCGATTAGATTATCAAAAAAATATTGATAAAAATAGTTTGTCCATCCAAATTCCGCCAATGATTATTCAATTGTTAGTGGAGAATGCAGCCAAGCACGGGATTGCTAATTTAAAAAATGGAGGCGTTATTAGTTTAACCACAAGCCTAACAAATGAACATTTGATTATTGAAGTTCGGAATACAGGTAAGTTGACGATTAGTGAAAATTCTACGAAATTGGGTTTAAAAAATATTCAGCAACGCCTACGTTTGCTTTATGGTGCTAAAGCTGCATTTTATTTGGATGAAATTGAAGACCAGGTGATCGCCATTATTAAAATACCAACACTATGAAAACTATAAAAACAGTTATTGTTGAAGATTCTCGACTAGCGCGAAACGAAATTAAAGAGCTTTTAAAACAACATCCAGAATTAGAGTTGGTGGGTGAAGCTGAAAATGTTGACGATGGTTTTGAATTGATAAATGCCACAAAACCAGATTTGTTGTTGTTAGACATTAACATGCCCGAAAAAGATGGTTTTGAGTTACTAGAAATGTTAGATGACGTGCCCATGACTGTATTTACTACTGCTTTTGATGAATATGCGATTAAATCTTTTGAGTATAATGCCTTAGATTATTTGTTGAAACCTATAAATGATAAACGTTTCGGCCAGGCTATTGAGAAGGTTAAAATTAAATTAGAAGGTACTACAGAATCAAGCACAACATCAACCATCGAAAAATTAACCAATAGCAGTCAGATTTTCATAAAAGACGGTGAAAAATGTTGGTTGGTGAAAATTGGTGATATTTTACTTTTTGAGATCGTAGGTAACTATTCTAGAGTCTATTTTCAAGATCAAAAACCCATGCTCTATAAATCGTTAAATCAAGTAGAAGAAAAACTACCGGAAGACAACTTTTTTCGCGTAAATCGGCAACAAATTATCAACATGAATCACATTAAAAATGTGGTGCCTTGGTTTAATGGAAAATTAAAGCTAGTTATGAATAATAACGAAGAAGTAGAAGTATCTCGCCGACAGTCGTATATTTTTAAAGATAAAATGAGTTTGTAGTTTGTTTAAAAAAGTATGCAGTAGCAGTGTTCAGTGAACAGATTGATCTATTTCCGTCTCACTTTTACCACATACGTAGCAATAATAGCATCATCAATTTTGATGTGTACGTCATATAAACCGGAACTCGAAAACTGATAGGATAAATTGACTTCGTTATTAGGCAACTCCGTTTTTATGACATTTTCTTCATTTGAAGTATTCTTATTTAGTTGGATATTAATGTTGCTTATAGCTTCTTTGTGCGAATGCTTAAACCGAAATGAAACAGGTTCATGTTTCAAAACTTCAAACTTCATTTTTTGAGGTGCTATTGGAATTACGTTTTGTTTAAAAGCATCATTATAAATTATGGGTCCTTCTAAAAATTCCTTAAAAGTTGGATTTTCAGCTAATAAAGTATTTTCGATTTCTAAAGGAAAATGATTTTTGATAAAGAGTTCTGGATCTGCTAAAAAATAGCCATCGTTGTAATCAAAAGTAAAAACAGCTCCTTTTTCTTCCATCATGGTTTTGCCAGCCGACCACGTAGCATCACACACATACCATTTATTGTTTAGTTTCACGATATTCCAAGAGTGGTTCGCTTGACTTTTAGTAGATAAATTTGTGGTGGCAGTTCGGCCATAACCATCTACTATTTTACATGCTATTTCTGCTAATTGTGCCATTTCTCGTATTAAATAAGCATAACCAGTGCATGCTGTTTTTTTCTGAGAAATTAATTTTTTAAACATTTTTGGACTGTAATCGCTATTCCATTTTAGAAAAGCTTCCCTGTCTTTTACAATTTTTTTTCGTTTGTTGCTTGTGGTAGCATACGATTGATAATCATTTTCAATATTGGTACTAACCCACGTGTAAATAGCTCTAAATTTTTCTACATCTGTAGTTAAATTAGCCGTTAAATTATGGGTTAGTACCGGTAAATTGTTTAAGCCTTCTCCTTTATAACTCAAAGCTACGCTATCTGCCTTTTGAAAATTTAGTTGATTAAAATCCGTAGGCTGACTATAGCTAGCAAGATTAAAAAAAGCAAAAAAGAGGAGAAGTAGCTTCATTATTTGAAAATCGCTGCAAATCTTTGAAAGATAGATTTTTTTGAAGTATACGGTTGATCTACTACTACTTCGCCCATCAACTCAATATCAGACGCCTCAAACGTGATGGTAATATCTAAGGTATTGGTTTCAGAGGCTTTTATTTTATATTCTTTGGTGTCATACCCTAGATAACTAAAGACTAAAATATCGCCTTCATTTAAAGGTTTTGTAAATTCAAACTTGCCATCAAAATCTGTCTGAACACCTTCATTCGTGCCCTTTAAAACAACGGATACACCTGCTAATGGCGTATTATTTTCATCAAAAACGGTGCCTTTAACCGTGTATTGCAGTATTGGCGCATCTGCAATAATACTTTTGCTTTGAATACTGCTCATTTCAGTTTTTAAGTTTGAAGCTGTAGTTACTTCCTGCGCATTTACTTTTGAAATTGCACCTAAAGATAATAGCGAAAAGCCCAATACAGCAGCCACTTTTGATAGAAAGTTGTAGTTGTTTGGTGCGTTAAATTCATGAACCAAATTTAACTGCGAGGTTTTAAAACGGCCACAGGTTTTGGAGCTTTTTTTACGTAAATAGTCCATCATTTCTGAATTCGACATTGAAGTAAAATCCACCACTTCTTTTTCGCAACTGTTACAAAAGCCTCCTTTTTCAGTTTTCATAAACGATTCAAATTTTTCGGCACATGGTTTTTTTACGGTAATACTCACTTGATTTTTCATAAGAATAAGGTTTTAAGTTATGAAGTTATTTCAACTTTTTCCATTTGCTAAAAAATTGCCGTTTTTAGTCCATTTTTTTTCTTTTTATCTTTCCGTTGCGATGCTATGCAAATCAAAAAAGCCTTCGAATGATCAAAAAATTTCTAATTTTCACTGGAACGTAAAAAGTATAAATCACTTCTATTCCTCTAAACTATACACTTTACAAGATACAAAAAATAAGCAATTAGGGAATACTGTGTTTTGATTAGTGATTGGATGGTTTTGGTTAGTTTGTAAGTGTTGATAGGTGTTTTTTTATTAATGTCAGTTCGAGTGGCGATTGTGAAATGCAATGTAACAATCGATGTATCGAGAACCTTAACTAGTTAAAATGGTACTAGATACCTGCCCGTCCGACAGGCGAGCATTTTTTTCTTCATTTCAATCAGAAAAAATACTCGAACCGACATCGAAACATCCAACGATCCAACCATCCAAAAATATACCAAATAAGTAAACAGTGGTCAGTTACAGTAAACAGTCAATATTTTTAAATTTGAAACAGTCTAGTGCTTCGCATTTAACAATCCAACCGTCTAATAATCCACCAAATAAGTAAAAAGTGGTCAGTTGCAGTAAACAGTCAATATTTAATAAATTTGAAATAGCCTGTTGTTTAGCATTTAACAATCCAACCGTCTAATAATCCAAAAATCTAACCATCTAACAATCCAAAAATCTATTCAATAGTAAC
>JANQTG010000175.1:12220-13453 GCA_030731855.1 Cellulophaga sp.
CCGTTTCCTTTTTTACTGATTTGTACTTCACCCATTTTTGGCGTTATTTCGTTTTTATTCCAAGAGGTTTTGTAATAACCAGTACCGGCTTCTACTTTTACATTTTCTAGCTTAGCAGGATTTATTTTTTGGCCGCCTACCAAAACTTCAACCGCATCGGTAACCGATAACCAGTCGCTACCTTGTAATAATAAAGCATAGACAGCCTCGGTAGTGGCTTTGGTAGTTTTCCATTGGTTGGTTTGCTTGTTTTTTAATAGCCAGATTTTTAAATTATCAATCGTAGTTACATCATTCTGAATTTCTGAAAAGGCTTCAATCAATAAACTTTGCGTTTCAATAGGCGCTTGATACCAATACCAAGAATTGGTGTTTTGTTTCCAATACATACCCAATTCTTCACTACTAATACTGTTTTCGTCTAAAGATTTGATAATCGCATTTGCTGTTTTAGCATCTTCCATTCTATGCAGCACTAAAGACAACAATCCTTGGGTATATAAATTTCTTTTTTTCCAATATTTCTGTGCTTGTCCTTTATAATAGGTAGTAATTTCAGCTACTTTTTTAGAGGTTTTAATGTCTTTAAAAAAGCTTCGCATATATAAATAATGGACTTGCGTATTGCTCAAATGATCGTCATTTATATTGCTAGCGTACTTTTTCATTTGTTGATATTCGTTCACGAATTCATCATCTAGATACAAAATAGCATTTTCAATCATCTGCTTTTTACTTTGGTCACTGAGCGTAGTCGAAGTGAGTTTTTCTAAGTGCCCTAATCCAGTTACAATATGTTGTGTGATGTAGCGATTTTCTCTTCCACCAGCAAACCAAGCCCAAGCGCCAGAAGACATTTGATTTTGTTGTAATTTTTTTAATGCAGTGGCTTGTTCAGCTTTCATTTTATTGATATTAAAAAGCAAAGCAATACGTTTTTTCTGTTCCGTTTCTGATTGTGCATCACGTAACCAAGGCGTTTCTTGAATTAAAAGAGATTTTAACTCTTCGTTTTTTTCAAGATTACTTAATAAGGCATCAGAATTTGCCCATTGCTTAAATACGGCTTCAATTCTAGGGTTACTATTGGCAATATGGCTCGCTAAACTATTCGCATAATAACGTGCAAAAGTTTGTTCGTTGCACTCGTACGGATATTCCATTAAATAGGGGAGTGCCTGCACCGCATACCAAGCTGGATTTGATGTGATCTCCAAAGTCAGCTTATGGTGA
>JANQTG010000176.1 GCA_030731855.1 Cellulophaga sp.
ATTAAAACCATAATACCCCAAAGCCATTTTTTATCTTCAAATAGGGGTTTTGTTTCTTCAACTATGACACCATCAATACGTAATTCATTCCCTAAAGTCGCCATTTTTGCTGTTTCTGGAACTACATTAGCCATAGTGCTAATATCATAAACGGGTTCTAAAGCATTTGGGTTGCCGTACGCTAGATAATATGCAGCGGGTTTATCAAATCTTGCCACTAATTCGTGCTTAAAGCCTTTAACTTCCGCGCCAATAATATCTATAGGCGGATTGTCTTGGTTGTTTATGATAATTTTTATTTTTTTAGCTTTCTCACTAAAAAATGTAAATTCATTATGATCTAAAGAGCTTAAAACACTAGTAGCTAAATTTCTATAATTATAATGCCAGCCTTTTTCAGTTTTAACGCTATCTAGTACATAACTTATGGAGGTTGGTCTTAGATAATCAAAATTGTTATTCACCTTAATATGTAGATAGCTTACGGGTAATGCTTTGTCTAAATCTATAGTGATAATAGATTCTTTGGTTTTTTTATCGTGTTCTATTTTTACGCTTTTAGGTTCGTAATTTTCATAATCTGCGGGAACAGAATTATTTTCATAGATTTTTGCATCACTAAAAACAGGATCTTCTGTTGTATTTACGCTTACCTTAAAATATACGAATGAAGCCTCTGGGAATTTTAAGGTGGTAAATCTATAATCTGCACTAGCATTTACGATAGATATTATTCTGTAATCTTGTATAATGGTAGACCAATCTGTTAGATTTTGACTTCCTTCTAGAGTAATTTTATAATCGAAATTAGCAGTTTCAAAATTTAAAAAAATCTCGTTGATACTTGTCTTACTAGGTAATTTAAAGGTATACAAATACTGATCGTTTGTAAATGTTTGGTTTAATAATTCAAAATCAACAGAATTGATTTTTGATTTACTACTTTTTATATTCAAAACATAAGGCGCTTCAATAGTATCAGTTGCTGTAATTCCATAAATACGAATATCGCCTAAAGTATTTTTAGTTTTTTCATAAATAGTATTAGGTAAACTTATTTGATGCCATTGTTCAGTGCTATTTTTAATTTCTCTTTTGTAGGCATAATCTCCCATTTGAGCACTTAAACAAAGACTTAAAAGTAAAAAAATACAGATTAATTTATTCGTTTTTTGGTTCATCTTCAATTTGTTTAGTGTATTTGTTATAAAGAAAAGAAATGACTAACAGTAATAATCCTAGGGATACAAAAACAATAGTTTTTGAAATAGTATCTAAGTCTGCAATATCATAAAAGAATAATTTTATTAAGGTAACTCCAAATAATATGATACCTGTAATTCTTAAATATTTTTTACGTTTCCAGATGCCCATAATCACTAAAAATAAGGAATACGCTCCCCATAAAATACTTAAATTCATTTTGTAAGAGTTGCTGATTCCTGCGATATCCATCCAGTGTAATAACTCACTACTTAAGAGCCACAGTATGGTAAAATGCAATCCTATTTCAAAAGGAATTTTAAAATTGAGTTTCGTGAAAGCCTGTTTGCTATACAAGTATGTAGCGTAAACTAATCCTCCTAAGAATACAAACGAAATATATCGAATGCTTAAATTATAGTTGTTATTGTAATACTCTGCTAAATACTCAGAAATATAATCGCTTCTTAGTTCGCTTATTACATAAAGACCATAGGTTAAAAAGGTAAAAATAAGTAGGGTGTTAAAAATGATATTTACAAAGCCTAATATTCTGCTCTTTATTTTTATAATGTTTATTACAGCTAAAATTGTAAAGAATAGTAGGGTGTAATTTACAAGCCAGACACTATTAAAGTCTTTTAAACTATAGTTGTACTGCGTCTGTGTTTGTCCGTCAACATCAGCAATGCTAAGCATAGACTCGTTGAATAACTGCATCCAATAGGTATCAATTTCAAAGAAAATGGCAAAGTAGCAAATGATTAAAAATAATATAGGCACCAATATGGCCATTAATTGATGAATGCCATTTTTTACTTGATTTTCAAGACTAAATTTTTTAGCGTGAAGTAGCCAGGTAATACCTCCGAAAGAGATAATCACTATTAATGAACTTAAAAAATTGATATTTAGAAATACAGGAATCTTTTTTTCGTAAGAGGCATAATAGGTGTCATATCCTATTTCCCAATCTTGAAAAATACTAAAGAATGCTAAAACGATTAAAATATAAGATAGCTTTTTGTATAAATTGATATTTTTGGTTAGCCCTATCCAAAACAATAAAACGGCCTCTGCAGCCCATAACATTGTCACCCAATTGCCATCTAACTGAACAGGGATTGTAATGGTTATAAATGTTAGCACAAGTGTAGCAATAAGATAAAAAAGCTTTTTATCGGCTAGTTTTTGTTTAAAAATAATAGCTGCAACTACAAAATGAATAATGGCATTTGCAAGCGTAAATAACCCTAAAAGTTCATTGGTATTTTCGTTTTCAGAAAGTAAGTAGAATCCAATTCCGTAATAAATAAATGAATTTAAAAATACAATAATTACATCGCTAGCATTAAAACTTTCTTTTTTGATAAACTTATAGCCCATAAAAGCCATATAAAAAATAGCAAAAAATAGCGTAGCGAAACTAAAAGCGATATTAAAATGATTTTCTTCAACATAAGAAAATCCTGCCCAAAAAGTATAAATTAACCAGCTAAAGGCAAAGGCTACATAATACAAAGGTTTCCAATATCTTTTAAAGGCCACAAATAGAATGCCAATATTAATAATGGCCATATAGCTAAATAAGGTAAGCACATCGCCAGAACCTGTGCTCAATAAAAAAGGCACTGCGTAGGCACCTACTAAACCTATATGAGCAATGATTTGTTTGTTATAATTTAATGCCGTAACTACGGCAAAAATGGTAAACAAAACCATTAATACAAAAGTGGGTACTTGCGGTAAAAGTCCGTATAAGCTATAAGCGGCAAAGGTTATAAAGTATAAAATAGCTATGGCACCGCTTACCAAAACGGCACTATAATTTAAATATTTAGTTTTTAATTTAATTCCAAAAACTAATAAAGTTAAGCCAACAAGGTAGCCTAATACAATTCTGGTTAAAGGGCTAATTAAATTATTCTCAATACTATATTTAGCACCGATAACAACCCCAATAATGGTAATTAAAATTCCGATTTTATTAATTAAATTTTCTCCAATAAATTTTTCTAAACTCGATTTTTGAAGTCGTTTTTTGTTTTTTTCTTGAACGCGTTGCGCAATTTTTTCAATTTCAGGAGCTTCAATTTTTTCAATAGGTTTTGTGGTTTCAATTTTTATATCGGGTTGAACATCAAGAACAGTTTCTACTACTTTTTTTGGAATAACGCTTTCAATAACTTCTATGGGTTTTTCTGGTAGACGTATTTCTCCTTTTTTTAGTAGTTCTATTTCTTTGTAAACTGCCATTAACTCTTTCGCAAAACCTTCTTGTTTTGATAAAAGAACCTCTAGTTTTTCTTCTAATTGTTTTATATATTCTTCGCGGGTATTCATGGGCTGGTGGTTATTATACTATAACTTTTATTTTACCTCTTTATTTTTACGTACTAGTTCTTGTTGGTATAAATTTCTACCTAAGGCTGCTAAAAACGGAATTCCAACAGCATCATACTCGTAATTATTGTCATTAAAAATTTGGTTTTTATTTACTAAAATAGTAGCAGTTACTAAAAAATCTATGTCGTTTTCAGTGTCTTTTATATAAGCACAATCGGTTAATGTGCCGTAAGCATAGCCAACTTTATTGTAAATTTCTATGGAGTCAGCAATGGGCTTTTGGTTATCGCCATACATGAAAAATTTTACATAACTGTCGTAATATTCTTCGGTATTGTACCCCAATTCTTTGGGTAGGGTATGCATGGCTTTTAAAAGAACCTGGCGCTGCTCTTCTGTAATAGAAAATTGTTGCTCTTTTGAAAATTTTTCAGGAAAAATAATGCGTTTTAAAACATCATGCTGCGCATCAATAGCATAGTAGTTTTTAAGACTAAAATCAAAGGGTTCCTGTATAAGTTCATCATCTTCATAATACCCCATACCTTTTTGCAAACCTTCTAAATTTAAAGGTTTTATGGGCTTGCTTATAATTTTTTGGGTAATCTTAGTTGTGCTATCGTTGGTGTAATATACAATAGCTTTTGTGGTTATATCGTCAGAATTTGGTGTAGATACTCTATGCGAAATACGCACGTTTTTAATATTTTTTTTGCTTAGTTTTTCATTAATTTCATCTTGTCCTAAAAACTCGAACAATCGGTTATAAGCTTCGTTATCACTAACCGCAAAAAGTTTTGAAATTTCTTTAGCAACAGTGGTTTCTAGTGTATCGCCTTCAATATAAAAACGAGTATTTATATCAAAACCTGGCATAGAATTTAATTTTTCTAAAGCCAAAACAGCCACAGGAAACTTAACAGAACTTGCAGGGTAGAAATACTGAGCTGGGTTTGTCTGAAAATCATACTCATTAAAAAATACACTATCATTTACCCGATTAATTTGAGTGTATCTAATTTGAACTTCGTAGTTTTTTAAACTGTCTAAAATTTTTTTAATACTAGGATCTTTGCTGTCTAAAGCGTACAATAAAGGATTTTCAATTGGTTTTGCCTCTTCTTTACAAGCAAATAGTATAAAGCCAGCAAAAACAAATATCATGTATTTTTTTAGGGTCATAACAACTAATTTTAGACTTCATAAATTTCTCCTCGATGGGGTTTTAAAGCGTCTCTAACGGAGATCATTTCAGACTCTTGCACTACTAAAAAGGCAATACTGTGCATGTCATTATTAGTTTTGAAACCAGTTATGTTATGCAGCAATTTTTCAGAAAGTATATATTCTTTAAGATGAATTTCATGGTGCTCCGCAGTTTTTGCAGCTGCTGGCCCTCTGAAATCCCAAATAAGCTTTATTAATTTTGTGTTCATAAGGTAAAATTAGGAGTTAGTTTGTGTAAAGGCATCACTATAAACCGTGAATTTGATAATAAAAGGTTAAAAATAGTTGATTTTTATCAGAAATTAGGAACTTGCACAGCATTGCTTATTTCTTATTTTTGCATCATGAATTTATATCATTTTTTAAAGAGAAAATCGGCTAGTTTTCTAGTGCTTACCTTTGTTTTATCACTGTTAGTATCTTGCGATATGCTTTTTAAAAAAGAACTAACGAAGCAACCCTTAGCACGTGTTGGTAATACTTACCTGTATAAAGAAGATATTAGTGAATTACTTAAGAATAATATTTCTAAAGAAGACAGCGCATCTTTTGTGACAAACTATATAAATACATGGGCTACTAAGCAATTGTTGTTATCTAAATCTAAAATAAATTTACCCGAAGAAAAGCTAAATGAATTTAACGCCTTAATAGCTAATTATAAAACAGATTTATATACCAGGGCCTATAAAGAGGCTTTAGTTAGTAAAGTAGAAGATACTGTAATTTCTGACGCTGAACTCAGCGCTTTCTACGAAATTGAAAAAGAAAATTTTAAGCTAAATGAAAAATTAGTACAGCTTAGGTTTATTGAATTGCCTATTGGTTTTTTAAATAAAGAAGATATTGCACTTCGATTAAATCGCTTCAATGAAAATGACGTTGAATTTTTAGACTCAATAAGTATTCAATTTAAAAAAATAAATTACAACGATTCTATTTGGGTTAAAGCTTCAAGAGTAATACATGAAATTTCGCCTTTAACCTTTGAAAATGAGGACAGATACTTAAAAAAATCACAATTTTTTGAATTACAGGATTCATTAGGGGTATATTTGGCGAAGGTTTCAAATGTTTTAAATCCAAATGATATTTCCCCACTTTCTTTTATTAAACCCACTATTAAACAAGTAGTATTAAATAGAAGGCGCTTGGCGTTAATTAGAAAGTTAGAAACAGAAATTATAGATGATGCAATTAAAGACAAAGAATTTCAAGTGTATGGACAAGATTAAATATACAATTACCTCTTTATTAATTTTAGGTTTTTTTGCCGTTGTTACTGCGCAAGAAGAACAAGTAGCTGAAGCACAAGAGACCATAGGAACTGCTGACGTAAGTATGGTAAAAGACACTATTGTTAACTTTAAACGTATTAAAATTGATGGTGTTGCTGCTGTGGTTGGTGATTATCTAATTTTAGAATCTGATATAGATAAAACTTTAATTGATTTAAGAAATCAAGGGGTATCAGAAGATGAGATTTCTCGTTGTGGTCTATTAGGTAAGTTAATGGAAGATAGACTTTATGCCCACCAAGCAGTTCAAGATAGTATTTTGGTAGCAGATGATGAGGTAAACGCAAATAGTGAAGCGCAAATTCAGCAACTGGTAAGTAAAGTGGGTTCAATAGAAAAAGTACTGGCTTTCTATAAAAAAACAGATGAAGACAGTTTCAGAGAAGAACTCTATAAAATTAATAAATTACGTATGCTCTCTGAACGTATGCAGCGTAATATTGTTGAAGAGGTTGAAGTTACTCCTGAAGAAGTACGTCAGTTTTTTAACGATATCCCAAAGGATCAGCGACCAGTAATTGGTACAGAGCTAGAAATTGCGCAAATAACAAAAATGCCAGAACCTTCAGAAGAAGAGGTGCAAAAAGTAATAGACCGATTGAATAAAATTAGAGAAGATGTTTTAGAAAACGGATCGAGTTTTGCCATTAAAGCTATTTTATATACCGAAGATCCCGGCTCTAAGCCTAATGGTGGACTTTATCAAGGAGTAACTAAACAATCTGGTTATGCCAAAGAATTTAAAGATGCTGCTTTTACGTTAAGAGAAGGTGAAGTTTCAGAACCTTTTAAAACCCAATTTGGGTACCATATTTTAACCGTTGATAAAATATTAGGGCAGCAACGAGATGTGCGTCATATACTTATGATTCCGAAAACTTCCGATGCTGCCTTAAGAAAGGCAAAACAAGAAATAGATTCTATTCGACAACAAATTATCGACGGAAAGTACACATTTGCTCAAGCTGCTTTAAATTTTTCAGATCAAAAAGAAACTAAATTTGATGGCGGTCAATTAAGAAACCCTATAGATTTTGGTTCTAAATTTGAATTAGCGAACATGCCAGATCCACAGTTGTACAATCAAATTCGTAATTTAAAAGATAACGAAATATCACAACCTATTTTAGAAGAAGATCCAAGAGAAGGTACTAGTTATAAAATTTTGCAAATCACAAATCGTTTTGATGAACATGCGGCAGAATTTGCTAAAGATTATTTAAAAATTCAAGAATTAGCTTTAAATCAAAAAAGGGCTGAAGCTATCGGCAAATGGATGAAAGATCATATTGATGAAACGTATATAAGCATTAGTGAAACTGGAAAAGATTGTTCCTTTGAAAATAATTGGTTAAAAAAGTAAGTTGATGTCAGACGTTACCGCTATTGAGAATCTTGTAGAAAAACATAAGAGTCTAAAAAAAGAAATTGCTAAAATAATTATTGGTCAAGACGATGTTGTTGATCAAATTTTACTTTCTATTTATGCAGGTGGCCATTCATTGCTTATAGGCGTGCCAGGTTTGGCAAAAACTTTAATGGTAAACACGATTGCCAAAACTTTAGGTTTAGATTTTAAGCGCATTCAGTTCACACCCGATTTAATGCCAAGTGATATTTTAGGTAGTGAAATACTAGATCAAAATAGAAATTTTAAATTTATTAAAGGACCTGTTTTTTCTAATATTATTTTAGCTGATGAAATAAATAGAACTCCTCCAAAAACACAAGCAGCTTTATTAGAAGCAATGCAAGAACGTACTGTGACTATAGCAGGAACTAATTACCCTTTGGCGGCACCTTATTTTGTTTTAGCAACACAAAACCCAATTGAACAAGAAGGAACGTACCCGTTGCCAGAAGCGCAGTTAGATCGTTTTATGTTCGCCATAGAACTAAAATACCCATCGGTAGAAGAAGAAGTTGCTATCGTAAAAGCAACAACTTCTGATAACACTCCTACTATAAATGCCTTATTTAATGCAGAAGAAATAGTAGCCATTCAGCAATTAATTCGCAGAATACCAGTACCAGATAATGTCGTAAACTACGCCGTTAAATTAGTGAATAGTACACGCCCTAATACCACTACGGCCTCCGATTATGTAAAGCAATATATTGATTGGGGTGCGGGACCTAGAGCTTCACAAAACCTAATTTTAGGGGCCAAAGCAAATGCGGCGATAAACGGAAAATTTTCACCAGATATTGAAGATGTAAAAGTTGTTGCCAAAGGAATTTTACGTCATAGAATCATCAAAAACTACAAAGCAGAAGCAGAAGGTATTTCTGAAGACAACATAATTGGCCATTTATTATAATTTTCTATCTTTATTTCCATCGTTTTCGCAAAGAATATCGCTACAAAAGGCTTAAAAAAATACTAGATTCGTTTTTTCTTGCTTTTTTTTCAAAAAATCGTCAAAATCATCTCAATGAATGCATAATTTTTTTTATTTACCCTTTAGATTTTAGTAATTTTACAGGATTGCATTAATTTAAAAATATATAAGAAATGGCATTTGATATAGATATGATAAAAGAGGTGTACGCCAATATGCCCAGTCGTGTTGACAAAGCACGTGAGCTGGTTGGAAAACCCTTAACACTTTCTGAGAAAATTTTGTATTCTCACCTTTGGGATGGTGCGCCATCTACCGTTTTTAAACGAGGTAAAGATTATGTCGATTTTGCTCCAGATCGTGTTGCATGTCAAGATGCTACTGCTCAAATGGCATTGCTACAATTTATGCAGGCAGGTAAACCAAAAGTTGCTGTACCAACAACGGTTCACTGTGATCACCTTATTCAAGCAAAAAGTGGAGCTGAGGCAGATTTAAAACATGCCAACAGTACCAGTAGCGAAGTTTTTGACTTTTTAGAATCGGTATCTAATAAATATGGCATCGGTTTTTGGAAACCAGGTGCAGGTATTATTCACCAAGTGGTTCTAGAAAATTATGCTTTTCCAGGTGGAATGATGATTGGGACAGATTCTCACACTGTAAACGCAGGCGGTCTAGGAATGGTAGCTATCGGTGTTGGTGGTGCAGATGCTGTTGATGTAATGGCAGGCATGGCTTGGGAACTTAAATTTCCTAAATTAATAGGCGTTAGATTAACTGGAAAACTTTCTGGTTGGACGGCACCTAAAGATGTAATTTTAAAAGTAGCTGAAATTTTAACCGTAAAAGGTGGAACAGGTGCAATTGTAGAATATTTTGGCCCAGGAGCTTTATCTATGTCTTGCACAGGTAAAGGTACTATTTGTAACATGGGTGCTGAAATTGGTGCAACAACATCAACTTTCGGTTATGATGATTCTATGGAGCGCTATTTACGTGCTACTGATAGATCAGATGTTGCAGATGAAGCAAACAAAGTGAAAGAATATTTAACGGCTGATGCCGATGTATATGCAAATCCAGAAAACTATTTCGATCAGGTTATCGATATTAATTTATCAGAATTAGGGCCTTTATTAAACGGACCTTTTACGCCAGATTTGTCTACTACTGTAGGGCTAGAAATGTCTAAAAAAGCTAAAGCTAATGATTGGCCTATTCAAGTAGAATGGGGTTTAATAGGTTCATGTACCAACTCTTCTTACGAAGATTTGTCAAGAGCTTCTTCTATAGCGCAACAAGCTTTAGATAAAGGCTTAAAAATGAAAGCAGAATTAGGGATCAATCCTGGTTCTGAACAAGTACGTTATACTGCGGAGCGTGATGGTATTTTAGGTATTTTCGAAGCACTAGATGCTAAAATATTTACCAATGCTTGTGGACCATGTATTGGGCAATGGGCGAGGTATAGCGATCCTAAAAATGCACCTAAAAATAGCATTGTACATTCATTTAATAGAAACTTTGCAAAACGTGCTGATGGAAACCCTAACACACACGCCTTTGTCGCCTCACCAGAAATAACAGCAGCTATTGCTATTGCGGGTCGTTTAGATTTTAACCCTTTAACGGATACATTGATAAACGAAAATGGTGAAGAGGTAAGGTTTGATGAACCAACAGGATGGGAATTACCTCCAAAAGGTTTTGAAGTTAAAGATAATGGATATTTAGAGCCAGTTGCTGACGGTAGCGGTGTTAAAGTTTCTGTGGACCCTACTTCTGAACGTTTACAGTTGTTAGAACCATTTACTCCAATAGGAAACACTATTACAGGTGCTAAATTATTAATAAAGGCATTAGGTAAATGTACTACAGATCATATTTCTATGGCTGGCCCATGGTTGCGTTTTAGAGGACATTTAGATAATATTGCGAATAATACTTTAATTGGTGCTGTAAACGCATTCGGACAAAAAACAAACTTTGTTAAAAATCAATTAACAGGTGAGTTTGGAGGCGTTCCAGATACAGCTCGTGCCTATAAAGCAGCAGGTATTAAGTCTATCGTCATTGGCGATCATAACTACGGTGAAGGTTCGTCAAGAGAACATGCTGCTATGCAACCAAGATTTCTTGGCGTAGCTGCAGTATTGGTAAAATCTTTTGCTCGTATTCATGAAACGAATTTAAAAAAGCAAGGTATGTTAGGCTTAACTTTTGCTAATGAAAACGATTATGATCTAATTCAAGAAGATGATACTTTCAACTTTTTAGATTTAGCAGATTTTGCTCCAGACAAACCACTAACTATTGAGTTGGTGCATGCTGATGGTAGTAAAGATGTTATAAAGGCCAATCATACCTATAATGATTCTCAAATTGCTTGGTATAGAGAAGGCTCTGCGTTGAATGTTATTAAATTAGAAAACGCAAAATAAGCTTAACTATTCACGGCCACATTGGAGCGGTCAAACCTAGCTTTTTAGCTAGTTTTAGGTGAATAAAAATAAATTAATTTTAATTTCAAAAAACTCTTGATATTCATCAAGAGTTTTTTAGTTTTGAGTAAACCTAGAATTGAATGAAAATCACAAAGAAAACTATCTTAAATGTACTGCTTTTCGCTTTTATACTTTCCTTTTTTGTCACTCCTTTAGGCGATTATAGCAAAGTTTTGTTGAATAAAGTATTTTCATTTAGTCCGTCTGTCACCGACGAAGAAAATAGGAATAAAATAAGCGATTACGACTGGACATTAAAAAACGAAAATTGGGATTTCTTTAATTTTAAAAAATCGAAAGGCAAAGTAGTTTTTATAAACTTTTGGGCCACTTGGGTTTTGCCTTGTGAGGCAGAGTTACAAAGCATTCAAAAGTTTTATAACGAGTATAGTGATAAGGTAGATTTTTATGTAATTACCAACGAAGAGCGAGAGCCTGTAGAAACTTTCATGAAAGAACATAACTTAACTTTCCCTGTTACGTATTTGTTTATTGGAGAAAAATCGGCTGTTCCATACCTAAAAGCACCTTCTTCTTATTTAATTGATAAAGAAGGGAATATTGTTATTCATAAAAAAGGAATAGCAGATTGGGATAACTCAAAAATATATAACCTAATAGATAAATTATTAGCCAAGTAAGGATTTATGAAGTTAGATAAAAACAAAATTTCTAACCTTTTATTAATTCTGGCAGCAATCGTTATCCTATTTACGCCTGTAGGTTTTCACCTTAAAGTATTTGTCAATAGGGTATTGTCTTTTAGTCCGACTGAAATTAAATCAGAAGATCAAGAAGTTATCACGAATTATCGCTGGCAATTAATCTCGAACGATGGCGAAACTTTCAACTTTGAAGAAGAAAAAGGGAAGGTTGTTGTGCTAAATATTTGGGCAACTTGGTGTCCGCCTTGCGTAGCAGAAATGCCGAGTTTCCAAAAGTTATATGATGATTATGCGGATAAAGTTACTTTTTTGTTCGTAGCGCACGATGAGAAAGAAAAAGTAACTGCTTTTTTAACTAAAAAGGGATATACTTTGCCTGTTTATTATGAAAATAGTACTACTCCTGTTGAGTTTGAAGCTAGAAGTATTCCAATAACTTTTGTGGTTAGTAAAACGGGTCAGATTGTAGTCTCTGAAACAGGAGCTGCGGATTGGAATAGTGATGCTATTAGAGTATCTTTAGATGCATTATTAGCCGAATAATATGTCTCAAATTACCACACTTACATTCTTTAAATACCCTAGCTTTAAAAGCAAAATTTGGGCTTTTTTGATGATGCCTATAGCGAGGTTTCCACTCTCAAAAACTAAGGGACTTTCGTTTTACAAACTTATGGGAAGTGGCAAGCCAGGGTTTAATCCTGCTCCGGATTGGTCCACGTACGGATTATTACAGATTTGGGATCATGAAGAAGCCGCTAATGATTTTTTTAATACCTCTCCTTTATTTAAGAAATACAAGCGCAACAGCCTAGAACAATATACCATATACATGAAAAATATGGTCGCAAAAGGGGAGTGGTCTAGGGCTAATCCGTTTCAGAAAAGTGAGAGTTTAGATGCTACTGTTCCTTTTATTGCGGTAATTACCAGGGCGACTATTAAATTGAATATGCTTCGTACTTTTTGGAAGTACGTACCTACCTCGCAAGAGCCATTAAAAAATAATAAAGATTTACTATTTACCATGGGAATTGGCGAAGTTCCATTAACCCAGATGGCGACTTTTAGCATTTGGAAAAATAAAGAAGCTTTGATGGAATTTGCGTACAAGCGCCAAGAACACGCACAAGCTATTGTAAAAACACGTCAATTAAATTGGTATAAAGAAGAGCTTTTTTCAAGGTTTCAACCTTATAAAACTTTGGGAGCTTGGGGTGGTAAAGATGTTTTGAATAATAATTAGGTTAGCGTAAAATAAAAAAACACAAAAAACAGTAACTGTATGCCGTAATAGTGAAAAGACAGTTTTGTATCTCCTTTGATTTTAAAAAGAAATAAAATAAGTTGAAATAGCAAGGCGATAGCAAACCAAGTAACATAATTTTCTAAGGGAGCAATGTTGCCGGCAAAAGTCCAGAAGTCAAAAATAGGCGCCAAATGCTCCATAAAGTAATCGAGGAGCACCATCAAAGTAGCACCACCAATCACTTGTAACCATCCACTTTTGGTGAAATGCGCTATGATTTCGCCAGTAACGAAAGTTAACAAAGCCCAATAAGCACCAATTAAAAGTGGCACTCCACCTATTTTAATGCCGAAATTGTTACCGTAGGCGTAATCGCCAAATAAAATTCCATAGTTTACACCCAGCCACTCTGCGAAAAAGCCACCAACAAAAAATATAGAGAACGCAGTAAATTTTTTAATGTCATTTATGGGGAAAGCCCATAAAAACAACAATAAACTAATAGTCAAGTTTAAAGGCGTTTTTGGGATAAACCAATCCTGATAACCCAAACTAACTCCAATAATTGCCGCAATATGAAATACCCAAATGGTAATAATAGCAATAATCGATTTATTTCTTTGGAACATAGCGAACATAAATTAACACCAAAAAATTTTATTACTCATCGGTTGCATATTATATTTTTTTTGGAATTTAGATTTTGTTTTTTGAAGTTTGGTATCCCTATACCCACAAAACGATACTTTATTTTAAATCGGGTACTAAATCACCAACTATTTTAGCGGATAGCAAACATAAGGGAATTCCTCCACCTGGGTGTACAGAGCCACCACAAAAATAAAGATTTTTAATTTTTCTAGTAAAATTTGGATGTCTTAAAAAAGCCGAGAACTTATTATTACTGGCTGCGCCATATAAAGCACCTCTATAAGAGCTGGTACTACTTTCAATACCTTCTGGTGTAAGTATGTGCTCTGCGGTGATAAGCGACGCCAAATCTACTTTTAGTATGTTGCTTATTTTAGCCATAATATGTTCGCGGGCATTGACCACTAAAGTTTCCCAATCTTGCTCGTAATTACCTGGTGCATTAATCATCACAAACCAATTTTCGTGGCCTTTTGGGGCATCATTTGTATCTTCTTTACTGGTGATATTGATATAAACAGTAGGATCTTGATAAAGCGTTTTGTCTTCAAAAATGGCTTTAAACTCCTTTTCATACGATTCTGAAAATAGAATGTTATGTAGATCTAGTTCGGGAAATTCTTTTGAAATTCCCCAATAAAAAATAAGTGCAGAACTAGAGCGTTCTTGTTTTAAAATTTTAGTGGGTTGCAATTCGGTTTTTAACAATTTCGTATAAGTAGGGTAAATGTCCATATTTGACACAACCAAATCAGCTTCATAAGTATCTTTTTCAGAAATAACTCCTGTAGCCTTTTTATTTTCAACAATGATCTTTTCAACCTTTTCATTAAATTTAAAAACAACACCTTTTTGTACGGCCAAGCGGTATAAACTCTGACTAATTTCGTGCATGCCGCCTTTTGGGTAATACGTGCCAAAGTACATTTCTAAATGGGGTATCATCGACATAATACCGGGTGTTTTATAAGGAGATGAACCGTTATAGGTAGCATATCGATTAAAAAGTTGTACCAACTTAGGATTTTTAAAGGCTTTTTTATTTACCGCATCTAAGCTAGTATCCGTATCTAATTTTGAGATATTTACAATAGCTTTTAGGGTGTCTGATGATAGATAAGTATTTATTTTATGCAAAGAATTTTCTAAAAATAAACGAGACGTTAAATCGTATTTATCTTTACTGTTTTTAAGATAATCCGCAATCTGTGATTTATCTTCTTTAAATTCCTGAGCGGCATTTTTTATAAAATCGAGAGTACTAGCGGGCACTGAAAATCGTTTACCATCTTCCCAGAAATAATTACACAGAATTTCTTTTCTAGAAAATTGGAAATAATCTTCGGTTTTTAAGTCATACAGTTCAAAGAGTTCTGCCACTAAATTAGGCATAGTAAATAAAGAAGGACCTAAATCAAAACGGTATCCATCTAAATCTATGGCGTGAAGTTTACCACCAGCATATCCGTTGGCTTCAAGAACAGTAACCTGATAGCCTTTTTTTTTTAAACGTAAAGCCGTTGCAATGCCGCCAATTCCTGCACCTATAATTAGGGCTTTTGCCATGCTATTTTTTAAAATATTTAAGAGGAACAAAAAGCATTCCGAAGCATTCTCCTTTTTCTTTACCTAGGTGTTTATGGTGTATTTTGTGTGCTCTTCGAACGCCTTTAGCATACCAATTATCAGCATTTCTAAAAATTTTAAAGCGTTGGTGAATAAAAATATCATGTACCAAAAAATAAGCGGCTCCATAAGCCATAATACCAAAACCAATAGGGTAGCCAAACCAAAACCAAGTATTAGAGGCGATCATAATCAACCCCATACTTACTACGGCGTAAATAATAAAAAATGCATCATTACGCTCAAACCATGAGTCATGATCTTTATGATGGTGATCTTTATGCAATACCCAAAGAAAACCATGCATAATATATTTATGACTAAACCAGGCCATGAATTCCATAAAGCCGAAGGTGGCTAGAAAAATTATTATTCCGATAAAAAGCGTCATTAGGATACTAAATTAAGTTTGTAATTAACATATGATTTTGCTAGTAGTCCAAATTTCTGATAGTTAGATACTCGTATTCTAGCATTTTGAATTTCCAGTGGTGGCGTATTTTGGAGTTTTTGTAACAGTTTAGAATAATATTTGTAGGCCGTATAAACACCAAATTTAGCCGTATTAGGTAAATTTACAATGCCTTCATAACCTTTATGAAAGTCTTCATTAATTTCTGCTACAATTCTGTTTTTAGCAGCTTCATCTAAAGCCCTAAGATTCGTATTCGGAAAGTATGTTCTTTCTAAATCTTCGTAGTCATCTTTTAAATCTCTTAAGAAGTTTACTTTTTGAAAAGCAGAACCTAAAGCCATGGCAGATTCTTTTAGCGTGTCATAAGCTTCTTGATCTCCTTTTACAAATACCTTTAAACACATTAAACCAACAACATCAGCAGAGCCGTAAATATAATCTTTGTATTCTTCTTCTGTTTTATACACTTTCTTAGACAAGTCCATTCGCATACTTTTCATAAACGATGCAACCAAGTGATGAGGAATTTGATGTTTATGATACGTATATTGAAAAGAATTCAGAATAGGGTTTAAGCTAATTTTATGCGTAAGTGCATCTTCTAAGTCTTGCTCAAATTTATCAAATAAAAATGCTTTATCATAATCATGAAAAGTATCTACAATTTCGTCAGCAAAACGCACAAAACCATAAATATTGTAAATATCACCTCTAATAGAAGTGTGTAGCATTTTTGTTGCTAATGAAAAAGAAGTACTATACGATTCTGTTACTGTTTTACTACAGCTATACGAAACAAGGTCAAAAATACTTTTCATCTGGTACTATTTAATTATTTTTTTCGATCAAATCAGCTACTAATTTTCCAGATATTAAAGCCGGAGGTACTCCAGGGCCAGGAACTGTTAACTGTCCAGTAAAAAACAAATTAGTTACTTTTTTACTTTTTAATTTTGGTCTTAAAAATGCTGTTTGCGTTAAAGTGTTTGCTAATCCGTAAGCGTTTCCTTTATAACTATTATATTCTTCTATAAAATCGTTGACACAAAACGATTCCTTGAAAATAATATTTTTTTCGATATTTTGATTCGTTTTTTCTTGAAATCTTTTTAAAATTAAATCAAAATACTGTGCTCTTAACTCAGGCGTATCTTCTAAATTAGTTGCTATAGGAACTAGAAAAAAAGCTGTTTCGCAACCCTCGGGTGCCATGCTGCTATCGGTTATCGACGGAAAATTAGCATAGAATAATGGGTCTTTAGGCCATTTTGGAGTATCATAAATTTCTTGAGCGTGTAATTCAAAATCAGTATCAAAAAATAAATTATGGTGTTCTACCCCTTTTAATTTTTTATCAAAACCAACATAAAATAATAAAGAGGATGGTGCGAAGGTTTTGGTGTCCCAATACTTTTCAGAATACTGTCTATACTGCACATCTAATAAAGTTTCAGAATGATGATAATCTGCTCCCGAAAGAACAACGTCAGCAGTTTTTAATTCACCATGGCAAATTACGCCTTTGGTTTTGCCTTCTTCAACCACTATTTTAGTAATAGGGCTATTCGTGTTTATTTTAACGCCTAGCTCTTCCGCTAAACTTTTCATCGCTTTTATAATCTCGTACATGCCACCCTTTGGATGCCATGTTCCCAAACCAAAATCAGCATAATTCATAAAGTTATAAAACGATGGCGTTTTGCTTGGTTTGGCACCTAAAAATAACACAGGAAATTCCAAAGTGGAAACTAATTTAGGATTTTTAAATTTTTTTCGAACCTCACCACTTATTGTTTTAAAAAACTGGTCAACCCTTGCCACTGTTTCTGGAGTAACTAATTCGAAGGGCGATAAGCCTGGCCTTAAAACTACTTTGTTTATGGCAATATCATAATTTTCTTGGGCTTGTTGTATAAAGCTTTTTAAATGTAAAGAACTACCTTTTTCTATACGTTCAAATTCAGTAGCGATTTTATCTAAACTATCGCCTATGGTGATTACATCATCATCAAAAAATATTTTGTAAGCAGGGTCTAATTTATCTAATTGGTAATAATCCGAAGTTTTTTTTCCAAAGTCAGCGAAAAACTTATCAAAAATATCGGGCATCCAATACCAGCTCGGGCCCATATCAAAAGTAAAGCCTTCTTTTGTTAATTGTCTCGCTCTACCTCCAACAGTATTATTTTTCTCATATAGGCATACCTCAAATCCTTTTTTTGCTAAATAACAAGAAGCAGAAAGTGATGAAAATCCTGAGCCAATTACAATAATTTTACGATTCATAAAGTGTAATAGTGTAGCTAATTATAAACTAATTAAGTTCTTTTATAATTTTTTCTAATGAATTAAATTTCCTGATGTTCGGGGTTAATTCATCGTCTTTAATAAATTGAGTTTGATGTCCTAAGATCCATAACACAAAATCGTAATTTTCACCAATTTTACTATTGAATGTTTCGATGTATTTGTGGATTTTAGTTTTATTAGGCTCTACTGTAAAGTAGGATATAAAATGTACATTAGTACAATAATCCATTAAATCTCTTAGTGAATCTACAGGAATGGTTTGTCCTAAATAAATAGTTTTGTAGCCGTTTAAAGCAATTTCGTAATTTAGATATAACAATCCAATATCATGTATTTCATTATCTGGCAAATACAGTACAAATGTTTTATCTTTTTTTGTAGGCTCGTTTCTTTGGAGCTTTTCTGTATTAATAATTATTTTTTGTTTTATTAAATTAGTGATAAAATGTTCGTGAGACGGACTTATGGTATTTGTTTGCCATAAGATCCCCAGTTCATTTAATAGAGGAATAAAAACATCATAGAACAAATCTCTAAATGAATTTTCTTCTAATAATTTGTTATAGGTGTTTGAAAACTGTGTGTTATCAAAATTAATCATTGCCATTTTAAATGAATTTATAGCATGATTTTTAACTGTTTTCTTGGCAATAACTTCTTTTACAGTTTCGGGTATTTCTGTCTCTGATAAATCTGCAATTTTAGAGATTTTATAACCGTTGTTGTAAAGTAAGGTTATATTTAATAATTTCTGAAGACTTTTTAGGCTATATGTCCTGATATTCGTTTCAGTTCGTTCAGGACTAAAAAGGTTGTATCTTTTCTCCCAAATGCGAATGGTATGCGCTTTTATTCCAGATAAATTCTCTAAATCTCGAATGCTAAAAGTTTTTTTTACGTTGTTCATTATATTTGAAAAAAGATTAAACAAATTTACGATTTTTTAACCATTCAAAGTTAAAATGCCGTTAATTTTTAATATTATACAGCGTAAAGAAAAGAATTTAAACCAAATAAAAAACCATTTAAGAAAACTTAAATGGTTTTGTGCCCACGACTAGATTCGAACTAGCACGTCCTTACGAACACCACCCCCTCAAGGTGGCATGTCTACCAATTTCACCACGTGGGCATTTCAGAGCAAATTTAATAAAGTTTTGAACAATGAACATTTATTTAAAAAAAAATATTAATTTTGATTTAAACCAGAACAGACCAGAATGGATGGTTTTTTTAAATGAAAACAAACTTTGAATTCACGATTAATCACGAGAGCGAAATCCCCAAATATCAGCAGCTCGTTAATTTTGTTAATGAATCTGTTGCGAAAAATAATTTGAGCACCAAAAAACCACTACCTTCTGTAAATGCACTTTGCGCAGCGCACAATTTATCTAGAGATACCGTTTTTAAAGCCTATTCTATCTTAAAAAATAATGGAGTTATAAAATCGGTGCCTAACAAAGGCTATTATGTAGCGAGTAAAACTAAAAAAGTGTTGTTGGTTTTAGATACTTTTAAGGCTTACAAAGAAGTGCTTTATCATTCTTTTATTGATGCTATTAATGATGATGTTATTGTAGATGTTCAATTTCATCATTATAATATTGATAATTTTAAAACCATTATTAATAATAGTTTAGGCAAATATTTTAAGTACGTGGTGATGGGCTTCGATCATTTGGCAGTTCCAAAAAACTTAGCAAAAATTGATTCTAAAAATTTACTTTTAATAGATTGGAATATTCATGCGAAAGAAGAAAATAACTATGTTTTCCAAGATTTTGGTAGATCATTTTATCATGCGCTTATTTCTGTAGTCGATTTATTTAAGAAATATACAGAAATACATTTTGTTTATCCCGGTTATACTGCACACCCAATTGAGACGATTCATTATTTCGAAAAATTTTGTACTGACTTAAAAATTAAGTATCAAATTATTACCGATGAAAAAATTTTTGAGATTAAATCAGGTGTAGCTTATTTGACCGTCAGCGATCGTATTTTAGGTACTTTTTTAGAACAATGTAAAGAAAAAAATTTAGAACCAGGGACGGATGTAGGGTTCTTGTCTTATAACGATACTCCTATGAAAAAGTTTATCTATAAAGGTATTACTGTAGTGACTACAGATTTTGAAGCCTTAGGTGCTGCGGCAGCTGAATTTATAAATAAAAATAGCCCAGTACAGCAATACATCCCCACAAAAATAATAATTAGAGAATCGTTATAAAATATGTATTACATAGGATTTGATATCGGAAGTTCATCTATTAAAGCAGCCTTAGTGCTTATTAAAACAGGTAAAAGCATTGGTGTAGTTCAAGAACCAGAAACTGAAATGGAAATGTTAGCCTTGAAAAATGGGTGGGCTGAACAGCACCCTGACGATTGGTGGAAACACATTTGTAATGCCATAGAAAAACTAAAAAAAACATTTAAAGTCGACGCTTCAGAAATTAAAGGCATTGGTATTTCATATCAAATGCATGGACTGGTTTTAGTGGATAAAATAGGGAAACCGTTACGAAATAGCATTATCTGGTGCGATAGTAGAGCGGTTGGAATTGGTAATTTAGCCTTTAAAACCCTAGGAGAAGATAAATGCACAGCACATTTACTGAATTCTCCAGCCAACTTTACGGCTTCGAAATTAAAGTGGGTTAAAGAAAATGAACCAGAGATTTATAATCAAGTTTATAAATTTATGTTACCAGGCGATTATATTGCTTATAAATTCTCAAACACTATTAATACTACTATATCTGGACTCTCAGAAGGTATATTTTGGGATTTTAAAAAAGATACCGTGGCCGATTTTTTACTCCAATATTATGGTTTCGACACGTCATTAGTGCCAGATGTTGTTGAGACCTTCGGACAGCAAGCTACCATTGACGCGCAAGGAGCTAGAGAAAGTGGTTTAGCGGTCGGAACGCCTATTTTATATAGAGCTGGTGATCAGCCCAATAATGCTTTGTCTTTAAATGTTTTTAATCCAGGAGAAGTGGCAGCCACTGGCGGTACCTCAGGAGTGGTTTACGCCGTTACCGATACTTTATCGGGTAAAGAAAGTACTCGTGTTAATAATTTTGCACATGTTAACTATACTAAATTAAAACCACGAATAGGTAAATTACTTAATATAAACGGTGCAGGTATTCAATATCGATGGTTGCTAAATAATTTAGCAGTAAGCTCTTACGATGAAATGAATCAATTAGCGGCAAGTATTCCCATAGGCTCTGATGGGGTTTGCATGCTCCCTTTTGGGAATGGTGCAGAACGCATGCTTAATAATCTGGAACTAGGAACGCGTTTAGTGAATATCAATTTAAATAACCACCACAAAGCACATATATGTAGAGCGGCTTTAGAGGGAATTGCTTTTTCATTTGTTTACGGTATGGAAATTTTAAAAGCTGATGGTATAACGGTAAACGTGATTAGGGCAGGGAATGATAATTTATTCAGATCAAAAATATTCGCAGACACAGTATCCACTTTAATTGGTTATGATATTGAAATCTACAACACCACGGGAGCTATAGGTGCTGCCAGAGCTGCAGGTTTACATAATAATGACTTTGAAACCTACGGTAAGTTAGTAATGGATAATGATTATGTAATGACTTACAGGCCTGAAAAAGATAAAATAGCTTATAAAAAAGCCTATGAAAATTGGAAAAAAGAATTAGAATTGGTTCTAAATAAAAAAGGATAAATAAAAACAGTAATAACAAGATTAATACAATTAAAAACAAAATAAATGGCAATAATAGGGAACAAAGAATACTTTAAAGGTATTGGTGAAATTAAATTTGAAGGAAAGCAATCAGATAATCCTTTAGCGTTTAAATATTACAATCCAACACAAGTGGTAGCTGGTAAAACTATGCGCGAGCATTTTAAATTTGCGATCGCTTACTGGCATACTTTCTGTGGTCAGGGTAGCGATCCTTTCGGACCAGGAACACAAAATTTTGAATGGGATAAAGCTTCGGATCCAGTTCAAGCAGCGAAAGACAAGGCCGATGCAGCTTTTGAATTTATTAGTAAAATGGGCTTTGATTATTTCTGTTTCCATGATTATGATTTAGTTCAAGAAGCCGCTACTTTCGCCGAATCAGAAAAAAGATTAGCAACTATTACCGACTATTTAAAAGAGAAGAAAGCTGAATCGGGTATTAAATTACTTTGGGGAACGGCAAACTGTTTTTCGAATCCTAGATACATGAATGGCGCGTCTACAAATCCTGATTTTAATGTGGTAGCAAGAGCAGGCGGACAAATAAAATTAGCCTTAGACGCTACGATTGCTTTAGAAGGAGAAAACTATGTGTTTTGGGGCGGTAGAGAAGGGTATATGTCTTTGTTAAACACCGATATGGGGCGCGAAATAGATCACATGGGTCAGTTTTTAACCATGGCGAGAGATTATGCCCGTGCACAAGGTTTTAAAGGAAACTTTTTTATAGAGCCAAAGCCTATGGAACCGATGAAGCATCAGTACGATTTTGATTGTGCTACAGCTATTGGTTTCTTAAAGGAATATGGCTTAGAGAACGATTTTAAAATGAATATTGAAGTAAATCATGCCACCTTAGCCCAGCACACCTTTCAGCACGAAATTGAGGTTGCTGCAAAAGCAGGCATGTTAGGGAGTTTAGATGCCAACCGTGGTGATTATCAAAACGGTTGGGATACAGATCAGTTTCCGAATAACATACAAGAAACTACAGAGGCTATGCTAGTATTCTTAAAAGCAGGCGGTTTACAAGGTGGTGGAATCAATTTTGATGCTAAAATCCGAAGAAATTCAACCGATTTAGAAGATGTATTTTTAGCACATATTGGTGGTGCCGATACTTTTGCAAGGGCTTTATTAACGGCCGATAAAATTATAACTTCTTCTGCGTATGACAAGCTTCGAAAAGAACGTTATAATTCTTTTGACAGTGGAAAAGGAAAAGATTTTGAAGCAGGAAAATTAAACCTTCAAGATTTGTACAACATTGCTCAAGAAAATGGTGAATTATCGCTAAAAAGTGGAAAACAAGAATTATTCGAAAATATTATCAATCAATATATTTAAACCATTATTTTTTATTTCAACCCTTTCTAATACTAAATTGAAAGGGTTTTTTGTGCTTAAAATTTTACATAATTTCATTTAGAGTGTAGCACTTTAATTTTAATTTTTTTAATGAAATTGTTTTAATAATTGGAATTCGATTTAAACGCTTTTTAGAGCTAGTCATTTTTATTGTTTAAAATCAGTGTATATTTATACCTAATGGCAGTTAAATTACCTCTAAAATTATGTCAAACAGAAGAAAATTTATTAAAGCTACCACATTAGGTGCTATTGGTGCTAGTACCTTAGTAGGCTTTAAAAGCGTAGAAAAAACAGATGCATCAGCAACTATTCTAAATAAGGGAAACCAAACAAAGCCATTAATTATTTCAACTTGGAATCATGGCTTACCTGCTAATGAGGAAACATGGAAAAACTTAAAAAATGGGATATCAACTATTGACGCAATTGAAGCAGGTATGCGAATTCCTGAGGCAGATCCAAAAATAAGGAGTGTTGGTTACGGTGGTTTTCCAGACAGAGAAGGTAAAGTTACTTTAGATGCGTGCATTATGGATCATAATAGTGATTGTGGTGCAGTCTCTTTTTTACAAGGGATAAAACACCCCATTTCAGTAGCAAAAAGAGTAATGCAAAATACGCCTCATGTTATGTTATCTGGCCAAGGAGCACTTCAGTTTGCCTTGTCTGAAGGTTTCAAAGAAGAAAATTTATTGACAGAAGAGGCAAAAAAAGACTGGGAAAAGTGGTTAGAAGAATCAAAATATAAACCTGTTATTAATATGGAAAACCACGATACCATTAGTATGTTGGTTTTAGATAAAGATGGTAATATTTCTGGTGGTTGTACCACAAGTGGTGCCGCTTGGAAAATGCATGGTCGGGTAGGTGATTCACCCATTATTGGTGCAGGCTTGTTTTTAGATAATGAAGTAGGGGCAGCCGCCGCAACAGGTTTAGGAGAAGCGGTCATTAGAACCGCAGGCAGTGCAATGGTCGTAGAACTAATGCGTCAAGGAAAATCTCCCTACGAAGCTTGTAAAGAAATTGTGGAGCGTATTTACAATAAGCATAAAAATCATAAGGATATGGAATACCTGCAAGTCGGTTTTATTGCTATTAATAAAAATGGAGAACATGCTGGGTATAGCCTTCGATCTGGATTTAATTATGCGATTTGCGACGAAGAAAATGGTAACAGAATGGAAGATGCCAAATTTAAAATGTCTTGGGAGTAATTAATAATTTTACAGGTATATTTTTTAGATTTTATAATCGTAGCTATTTCGTTTTACTTGAAACAAACTAACAGATTAAAAATTAAACACCTTTAATAAGATAAAAGTACTGGTGCTCAGGTAAAAAAAGCGTAAAGGGTTAAAAAAACTAAAACTATTAAATAAGTGGATGTTTTTTAGTAAAAATATTCTCACCAATTTTCTGATAGAATACTTCGGGCTTAAAGGGTTTAGTTACCACATCGTTACAACCAGCAGCGTAGAAACTTTCTAAACTATCATCTAACGAAATAGCCGTAAGCGCAATAATAGGTATTTTTTTATTGAACTTTCTAATTAAAATAGTGGCTTCTTCACCGCTAATGCCGGGCATGTGAATATCCATTAATATACCATCGTATTTGTTTTGATATACCATTTCTACCGCATCAGTACCATTGCTAGCGATATCACATGTCATATCTTTTTTGAGTAACATTTTTTTAGTGATCACCTGGTTTATTTTATTGTCTTCCACAATCAACAAATGGAGTCCCGTAAAATCAAAGTCCTCTTCGTCAATTTCAAATGGAATATCGTCAATAATGGTATTTTTACAACCCATTTCTAACTCAAAATAAAAAGAGCTTCCCTTGCCAAGTTCGCTTTTCAAATAAATTTTACTTTTAAATAAACCTAACAAACTTTTTACAATCGTTAAGCCTAAACCAGTACCACCGTATTCTCTGTTAATCTGTATAGAACCTTGTTCAAAACTTTCAAAAATATTTAAGACTTGATCTTTATCGATACCGATACCGTTATCTTTTACTTCAAAATATAAGGTTACTTTATCATCAGTTTTTTCTAAAAGTTTAGTTATAACATTAACTTCTCCTCCCTTGGTAAATTTTAATCCGTTACCCACTAAATTTATTAGAATCTGAGAAAGTTTCATAGAATCACTCAATAGACTTTTTGGTATTTTTTCGTCGTAATTTAGAATAATTTTTGTTTTATTCTCTTTAGCACTTTGTTGCAGTGAACTAACCACTTCTGTAAGTACTTTTTTAAGATTAAATTCAGTATTTACGGGTTCTAATTTGTCAGCATCAATTTTATTTAATTGCAGAATATCATTAATAAAACTCAATAAATAGTCTCCTGAAAATTTTAAGGCTTTTAAGTGTTCTTGTTGACTTTCACTCGGGTTTTCTTCGAGTAACAAATGTGTTAATCCTGTAACTGCATACAGAGGTGTTCTAAGCTCATGGCTAACCGTTGACAAGAAATTTGTTTTGGTTTCCATCGCTTTTACGGCAGCATCTCTTGAGGCCTCTAATTCGGTGTTTTTGGTTTGCAATAAATTATTTGTTCTAACTTTAATTTGATTATTTCTGTAAAGTGAAATAGCTAATAAAGAGATAATAGTTAAAAAGGCTGAGGTTAAAATTGCAGTAATAGCGCTTCTACTTCCTGATGCTTTTAAATCTTCAATTTCTTTATCTTTCGCATCAATTTGGTCACTCATGATGTTCAACTGAATTCTATCGGCAGTTTTTGCTTCTGTGTTTATTTTTGCTGTATTATAAATAGTGTCTTTAATAGCAATTATGTTGTTACTATATTTTAGCGAATTCTCAAAGTTTCCTAATGCCTTGTGGGCATCGACTAAAAAATAGTTGAATTCTAAAATTTCACTGAAAAAATTATTTTTTTTCGCAATATTTAAGCCTTCCTCGGCGTACTTTAAGCTGTTTTCGGGCTCTCCTGTTTTAAGTTTTAGTAGCGATAAACCTAGATAAGCTCTAGTAGCAATATAGTCTTTTTCAATAGGGTCGTTGTTTACGATTAGTGAATTGAAATTTTTTAAGGCCTCTTCGTATTTAGGGAGTTCTAAATAAATAAATGCCTTTGCTAGTAAAATATGAAGCGTCAGATTTCTAACATTTGTCATCTGATCTGCTTTATCTAACTCGTAATTAGCTTGATAATATTTTTCTTGTTTAAAAAGGTAAAGGGCATCAACAAATTTATGAACCGCTTGTCCGTATGGGTACTGGGTATCATTTAATAAATTTTCAGCTCTATCCCAAAATACAACGGATTGATCTATTTTATCAAGTCTGTAGTATAAAAGTGAAAACTCATTATAGCAATCTATAATGAGTTTTATATCTTCTGTTTGTTCGGCACCTTTTAACGCTTTTTCAAGCGTGCTTAATGCTAAATCTATTTTGTCCTGATTTTTATAATTTCTTGATTCAATAAATTGCGCTTCTACTTCTTTTCGTAAGGCTTCATTTTCTTGAGAAAATGCGGTTTGCCCTGCGAATAAAAAAAAGAAAAAACAAAAATAAAAACAGTGTTTTATAGATTTCAATTTATTTTTCTAAATATGATTTACGATACATTAAATGTATCAAATCGATTATTCGACTACTGTACCCAGTTTCGTTATCGTACCAGCCAATAATTTTCACCATTTTGCCGATTACAGATGTCATCAAAGAATCAAACGTACAAGAGTAACAAGTATTGTTCACGTCTATGGAAACAATAGGATCTTCAGTGTAAAAAAGTATGTTTTTTAAAGAATTTTCAGAAACTTGCTTAAAAGCTTGATTTATTTCTGCAATAGAAGTCTCCTTTTTTACATTAAATGTAATGTCGGTTAACGAGTTATTAGGAACCGGAACGCGAATACCACAACCACCAATTAATCCGTCTAAATCAGGAAAAATTTTAGTTAGTGCTTTTGCCGCACCTGTTGTTGTTGGTACTATAGATTGCCCGGCAGCTCTAGATCTTCTTAAATCTCTGTGCGGTTGGTCATGTAAACTTTGATCGGTAGTATATGAGTGTATTGTTGTGATATAAGCTTGCTCTACGCCGCATAAATCATTAATCACCTTAATCATAGGCGCCGCATTGTTGGTGGTACAAGAAGCGTTAGAAATAATGTCATCGGCTTTCGTTAGCATATGGTCATTTACACCCATGACAATCATTTTTATGTTGTCATCTTCAGGTGGTACGCATAAAATTACTTTTTTTGCTCCGTTTTCAAGATGATATTTTAATATGTCTCTGGTTTTAAATTTTCCAGTTGCTTCAATGACAATATCTACCTTATAAGCTTTCCAGTTTATTTTTTCAGGATGGTTTTCATTTAAAAAAGCGATAGGGTTATTAGTGCCAATGGTAATACTATTTTCGGTATGAGTAATTGTTGTTTGAAGTACACCGTGAATACTATCGTATTTTAATAAATGAGCCATTGTTTGTGCATTGGCGACATCATTTATTGCCACAATATTTAGATTTGGATGGTCCTGTAATAAACGTACTAAAGTTCTACCGATTCTTCCAAAGCCGTTAATCCCAATATTTAATTGTTCCATATTAAAATTAGCAGTTTATATTCTTTTAAATTTTCTAACCTTAAAGAATACAAACAGCTATTTTTATTAAATTAGTTAATATGTTTGTGTGCTTTGTAGGACGATCTTACTAAGGCGCCACTTTCTACATGACGGAAGCCCATTTCTAATCCAATTTCTTCGTATTTTTTAAATTGATCAGGAGTAATAAACTCTTTTACAGGTAAGTGTTTTTTGCTAGGTTGCAGGTATTGCCCAATCGTTACAATATCAACATTAACATCTCTTAGATCTTTCATGGTTTGGATCACCTCTTCTTCTAGCTCTCCTAAACCAAGCATAATTCCAGATTTTGTTCTGTTAATGCCTTGTGCTTTTAAATAGCGTAAAACTTCAAGACTACGTTCATATTTTGCCTGAATCCGTACTTCTCTTGTTAGTCTTTTTACCGTTTCCATATTATGAGAAACAACTTCTGGGTTTACAGCAATAATACGGTCTAAATGGGATTCTATTCCTTGAAAATCAGGCAATAAAGTTTCTAAGGTTGTTGTTGGGTTCATGCGTCGAATAGCATTTACCGTCTCCGCCCAAATGATGGAGCCCATATCTTTAATATCGTCTCTATCTACCGATGTAATTACGGCATGTTTTATGCCCATTATTTTTATAGATCGGGCTACTTTTTCGGGTTCTTCCCAATCGATAGCTTCTGGTCGACCTGTTTTAACGCCGCAAAAACCACATGATCTGGTACAAATGTTCCCTAAAATCATGAACGTTGCAGTACCTTCTCCCCAACATTCGCCCATATTTGGGCAACTGCCCGAGGTACAAATGGTATTAAGATTATATTTGTCGACTAAACTTCTAAGCTGGGTATATTTTTTACCTGTGGGTAGTTTAACCCTTAGCCATTTCGGTTTTCCTTTTGGTGGTGCGATACTTTCTAACGTAGAATTACTCATCTTCCAATTTTTTTATACAAATATACAAACTATTTTAAGTTTTTATGGTTCGTATTGCGTCTTGAAAACTATAAAAAAGGCCTAAGATTTTGATGCTTTAATAGCGGAAGCTAGTAATTTTTTGGCTCTAAGAAGTTTAACTTTAACATTATTTATCGGCTCGTTTAAAGTACTAGCTATCTCGGCATAACTTAATTCATTAAAATACCTCAGATTTATTACTTTTTGATAAGGAGGTTTTAGGTTTTTTATATGGCCTAAAAGCGTGCTTAAGTTTTGCTCGCTAATTAATTGATCTTCTGCCGTGGGACTAACATCTAAAACTTTTTTAACGGCTTCGGAGCCATTATCGGTATTTTCAAAAATATTATTTTTACGTTTTCGAATTAAATCAACGTGGATGTTTTTTGAAATGGTAATTAACCATGTTTTAAAGGAGTAACTCTCGTCGTAGGTAGCTAACTTATCAAAAGCTTTTGAAAAGGTTTGAACTGTAATGTCTTCGGCGTCATTTTCGTTTTTGGTACGTAACAATTGAAAGCTGTACACATCACCCCAAAAAGAATCTAATAAAGTACTATACGCTATTTGATTACCAGCTTTTGCTTTGCTAATAATACTCAGTAAGTTTTCTTGGTTTTTATTCAAATTAAGTTTTTAAAGAAGATACGTAAAAAATGAGACTTAATTAAGTAACAGCGTCTTTTTTACAGTCTTGCTCGTCTGGTTGTTTTCCACAAAAGCCGCATGCTTCACCTTCTTTATTTAAAAAAGGGTTTTGGCTTGCACAAGTTCCTGCAAATTTACCTTCTTTTTTAGCCCAAATTTTAATCGCAATGCCTGCAAAAGCAAGTGCTAATAATCCGATGGTTAAGAGTATTAATTTCATCTAAATTTTTTTTACAAAGATACTAAATTCTTTGTGTTTGGTCGCTATTTAGATCTATTACGGTACTAAAATGCGATGTTAGCAACAATATTATCAACTGTAGGGGTTTCGTTACCGCCTTTAGGTTCAATAGTAATATAACCAACCGCATTTTTAGCGTACGGCATTGCTAATAAATTATCTTTATTACCAGCTTCGTTGATAACGCCTAAATTAATCATTTCACCATTAACTTCTGCCCACATTTGTAAGCATTGATCTTCTTCTAGTTGAGGTAAATTTTGAACATTGATATACGATAGTTTCTTAACCGGATTTACGTAAGCTATTGCTTTTAAATCTTTTGCTTTATCATTACCCATAACCGTATACTTTTTAGTTTTTGGGTTATTTAAAACAATAAATTGGTTTCTTACATCTTCCAATCGTTGCTTCATGTCTTCTTCTAAAAGCTTAATTTGATTGGTAACTACGCTATTTTCTTCCTGTAAACTCAGATTTTGATGGTAAAAGAAATACGTTGCACTCGCGAATAATACAGCTGCAATACTTGCCGCAACGGCATAATTCATGAATTTGCGCTTTGTTGTGTTCTGAGCTTTTATTTTAGAAAGAATACTTGCTTTTAAGCCTTCTGGACTTTTTATGGCATATGAATTTGCAAACGCTTCTAAGTTTTCTTGTAATTCATTATAGGTTTTACGCACCTCAGGATACATAGCAATATAGCGCTCAACTTGGTGAGCTTCTAATTTTGTGGTGGTCCCTAATAAATACTTTTCTAAAAGATCGGTATCTAAAAATAATTTAATTTTTTCTTGCATCATTATAGTAATATAGTAGCGATTATCCAAAAAATTAGCATAGGTTCTATATATATTTTACGCATTTCTCTTAAGCCAATTTTTAACCTCGATTTGATGGTGCCCAACGGGATGTCTAATTCTTCGCTTGCTTCTTGTTGTGTCATCCCCTCAAAAAACAAGGCTTCCAACACAATTTGATATTTGTAATCTATTTTTAATAGATTTTCTCGCATGTCGATAAAATCAGGATTTACTCCGTCAACACCTACTTTATATACGTCAGAAACATCCATTTGGATTTCTTTTTCTTGTTTAGATTTGCCACTCCTAAGTTTGTCTATGGCGGTGTTTCTGGTAATCCGGAAAAGCCAAGTAAAAAGTTTTGCTTTTGTGGGATCGTAGGTTTCTGATTTTTTCCAAATTTTTATAAAACTCTCTTGTAAAACATCTTGCGCTAAAGCATCGTCTTTTACTACTTTATAAGCAACACCATATAAAGTATCGCTATAATTTTCATAAAGTAACGAGATCGCTTTTTCATTACGTTCTTGTAGTAACTCTATAATATGTTTTTCGAGTAATGCGCTCATGAAAAAAATTAAAAAAAATGGATTTCTAAAAATCTAAAATTAAATTATTTACGTACTTATATTGTAGCGCAAATGTATAAAATTGATTGCTACAAATTTCATTTAGATTTTAGTATAAGTTTGCGACTGGTTATCGCAAATTTAATTTGGTTAGTTTGGTTTGGTATAAGCCTGATGCTCTCGAGTATCAGGCTTATTTTATGATGTTAACTTCGGGTAAGATACGAATATTAAATTTTTCTTCAACAGCCTTCATAATTTTATGCGCCAACCCAAGTATCTCTGCACCAGTAGCATTGCCATAATTTACCAAAACCAAGGCCTGGTTTACATGAACGCCAGCATCACCGAATCTTTTTCCTTTAAACCCACATTGTTCAATCAGCCAACCCGCAGGAATTTTATATGCTTCATCTGATATTTTGTAATAAGGTGCTTCTGGATTTTTTTTTGAAAACAACTCAAAGTCTTCGTTACTAATTATTGGATTTTTAAAAAAACTACCACTGTTGCCTAAAACTTTTGGATCAGGGAGTTTACTACTTCTAATGGCGATAACCGCTTCTGAAATATCTTTTATAGTTGGATTTTTAATTCCGTTTTTAGCTAATGCTACATCAATAGAACCATAGGAGGTATTTAATTGATGATTTTTTCTCGTTAATTTTAGTGTAACCGAGGTAATAATATATTTTCCTTTGCCTTCATTTTTAAAGTACGATTCTCTGTAGCCGAAATGACAAGCTTCTTTACTAAAAGTTTTTATTTTTTGTGTACTTATTTCCATGGCTTCGCAATCCACAAAAACATCTTTTAGTTCAACACCATAAGCACCAATATTTTGTATTGGAGAGGTTCCTGTATTTCCAGGAATAAGCGACATGTTTTCTAAGCCACCGTAATTATGTGCTAAGGTCCATAAAACCAATTCGTGCCAGTTTTCACCGGCCATAACCTTTATTAAAACAGCCTCTTCGTTTTCTTGACTAACTGTAATTCCTTTTAGGTTTATATGCAAAACTAAGCCCTCTATGTCTCTTGTTAATAACATATTACTGCCACCGCTAAGTATAAATTTATCAGGGTATTCGCTTCGTTTTAAAACATCGGATAAGTGCTTTAAGGTGTTTATTTCACAAAAGAAAGCTGCTTTTGCATCGATACCAAAAGTATTATATTTTTTAAGGGAAACTTGTTGCTCAATTTTCATGTAGTAAATATGTTTTTAACCCTTCTTGTAATATGTAAATAGCTCTTTTTAAGCTTTCTTTTTCAAGAACATACGCAATTCTAATTTGGTTTTTACCTAAGCCTTTAGTAGCATAAAATCCGGCAGCAGGGGCAACCATAACCGTTTCATTATTAATGCTAAAATCTTCTAAAAGCCACTGTGCAAAGGTATCAGAATTTTTAATGGGTAATTCAACAATACAATAAAAAGCTGCTTGCGGATGTACCACTTTTACGCCGGGTATTTTTTGTAATTCGCTAACAATAAGATTTCTTCTGCTAGAATATTCTTCAATAACTTCTTCAAAATAGCTTTGTGGCGTATCTAAAGCCGCTTCACTAGCAATTTGCGCGTACGATGGTGGCGATAATCGGGCTTGCATAAATTTAAGCACGGTATCATTTAAACCTTTATTTTTTGAAACGATGCAGCCAATTCTAGCGCCACACATGCTGTACCTTTTTGAAACAGAATCTATAACAATAGCATGTTGCTCTAAGTTTTCAACTTCTAGAACCGAAAAATGTTTTTTTCCGTCATACACAAACTCTCTATACACTTCGTCTACAATAAAAAATAAATCGTGCTTTTTTACGAGGTCGGCCAGTTGGCAAATTTCTTCTTTCCTATAAAGGTATCCTGTCGGATTGTTCGGATTACAAATGAGAATTGCCTTTGTTTTCGGGGTAATGGCTTTTTCAAAATCGGCGATACTGGGTAAGGCAAAACCCGTTTCGATATAAGAGGGAATAGGAACTATTTTTGCGCCAAAAGCTATTGAAAAACTATTGTAATTCGCATAAAACGGTTCTGGAACTATAATTTCTTCGTCATTATCAGCAACGCTCCCAATAACAAACGATAATGCTTCTGATGCCCCAGTGGTCACTAAAATATTATTTTCTGCTACTTTGATGTTATGACTATGGTAATACGCCGCTAATTTATGGCGGTAGCTATCAAAACCTTCGGTTTTACTGTAGCTTAAAATTTCAATCGTATTGTTTTTAACCGCATCGAGTGCGTTTTTGGGTGTTTTAATATCTGGCTGACCGATATTAAGGTGAATTACGTTTATACCTCTTTTTTTTGCGGCCTCAGCGAAAGGGGCTAATTTTCGAATTGGAGAGGCAGGCATGGACAAGCCTTTTTTAGATATCGCTGGCATAAACTTAAATTTTTGCAAATGTGCAGAATCATTCTAAACTAAACAATACGGAGAATGCTTATTTTTTTAAATTTCTGATTTTTATGAAACAATTATTTTTTTGATGATTTTACTTCTAATAAGCTAGTATTAAATCGGGTTTTTTGACTAAAGTATAAACATCAATCCTCTACTTTTTAAGGCAAAAAAAAAGCCCTAACGTTGCGGTTAGAGCTTAAATTTTTGATGGTTTTATTACTGAACTACAGTACCTTCTTTTACATCTCCTTTAATTTTTAAAACCACTGTTGGTGTGTCTGCATTAGAAATAACGGTAATTGCTTTTCTAATAGGGCCCACTCTGTTGGTGTCGTATCTTACCTGAATTTCACCTGTTTTACCGGGTAAAATTGGTCCTTCTGGACTTTTTGGGATCGTACAACCACAGCTAGAATTTACTTTGCTAATAATTAAAGGTGCTTGTCCTGTATTTGTAAACTGAAATACACGAAGTCCGTCTGAACCCTTTTCGATATCACCATAATCTACAGTGTCCGATTTGAATTCGATTTTTGCTGATTTTTCTTGCGCATTTAGGCTGATTGCCAATAATCCAACAAATAAAACTAGTACTATTTTTTTCATCATTTTGAGTTTTGGGTAAGATTCAAATTTAAAGTTTTTAACTTGAATCTCAAAATTCTTTTGTTATCTAATAACGTTACTTATTTTTGTTTCGTATTTCTGAGGTATTTAAAATGGCTTTTTTAACCTTTACCAAAACAAATTACCTCAAGAAGATACAATCTAATTAGCACAAAAATTATACCAAAACATGGAAATAGCTTCAATATATGAACCTCAGAAAGTAGAAAAACACTGGTACGACTACTGGATGCGCAATGGGTACTTTAATTCTACACCCGATGAACGAGAGCCTTACACTATCGTAATTCCGCCACCAAATGTTACTGGAGTTTTGCATATGGGGCATATGTTGAACAATACTATTCAAGATGTTTTAATTCGTAAAGCCCGTTTAATGGGCAAAAACGCTTGTTGGGTGCCAGGTACTGACCATGCTTCGATTGCTACAGAAGCTAAAGTGGTGGCAAAATTAAAGGAAAAGGGTATCGATAAAGCCGATTTAACCCGCGAAGAGTTCTTAAAGCACGCTTGGGATTGGACCCACGAATATGGAGGTGTTATTTTAGAGCAGTTAAAAAAATTAGGCTGTTCTTGCGATTGGGACAGAACTAAATTTACTTTAGATGACAATATGTCTGCTTCTGTAATTAAAGTTTTTGTCGATTTATACGAAAAAGGACTGATTTATCGCGGCTTTAGAATGGTCAATTGGGATCCAGAAGCCCTAACGACATTGTCTGATGAAGAGGTAATTTATGAAGAAAAACAAGGGAATTTGTATTATATCAATTACAAAGTGGTTGATGCAGATGGAAAAATACCCTCTTTGGGGACTGGGGAGCTTATCATAGCTACCACCAGACCCGAAACTATTTTAGGCGATACTGCAATTTGTATCAACCCCAATGATGAGCGCTATGCACATTTACGAGGAAAAAAGGCCATTGTTCCTATTAGCGGTCGTGTAATTCCGATTATTGAAGACGAGTATGTTGATATCGAATTTGGTACAGGATGTTTAAAGGTAACGCCTGCACACGATATTAATGATAAAGCACTGGGCGAAAAACATCAATTAGAAGTAATTGATATTTTGAATCCGAATGCGACTTTAAACCACCATGGTTTGCATTACGAGGGTAAAGATAGGTTTGTAGTGCGAAAAGAGATTGCAAAAGAATTAGAAGAAAAAGGATTTTTGGTGAAGACGGAAGTCCATTTGAATAAAGTAGGCACTTCGGAACGCACAAAAGCCGTGATTGAACCTCGTTTATCAGATCAGTGGTTTTTGAAAATGGAAGATTTGGCCCAACCAGCAATAAAAGCCGTTTTAGAAACCGAAGAGGTAAAGCTATTTCCTAAAAAGTTTGATAATACCTACCGTCATTGGATGGAAAATATTCGCGATTGGAATATTTCGCGCCAATTATGGTGGGGACAACAAATTCCCGCTTATTACTACGGTGAAGGAGCAGAAGATTTTGTAGTGGCAGAAACGAAAGAAGAAGCATTACAAAAAGCAATTGCAAAAACTGATAATAAATCGCTTTTGGCAACCGACTTAAAACAAGATGAAGATGCGCTCGATACTTGGTTTTCTTCTTGGATATGGCCAATTAGTGTTTTTAATGGCATTTTAGAACCAGAAAATAAAGAAATTGAATACTATTACCCTACGAACGATTTGGTTACAGGGCCCGATATTTTATTTTTCTGGGTGGCTCGTATGGTGATTTCTGGTTATGAATTTAGAGATAAACCACCTTTTGAAAATGTATATTTAACTGGATTAGTGCGCGATAAGCAAGGCAGAAAAATGTCTAAATCTTTAGGAAATTCTCCTGATGCTTTAGGGTTAATTGAAGAATATGGCGCCGACGGTGTTCGTGTGGGCTTGTTATTAAGTGCCCCTGCCGGTAACGATTTAATGTTCGATGAAGCTTTATGCCAACAAGGCAAAAATTTCGCGAATAAAATATGGAATGGTTTCCGATTGGTAAAGGGTTGGGAAGTAGCAGATTTACCACAACCAGCAGCAGCGAAATTAGGTTTGGAATGGTACCAAGCTAAATTTAATCAGACGCTTTTAGAAATTGAAGATCACTTTAGCAAATACCGTATTTCTGATGCGCTTATGTCTATTTACAAATTAGTTTGGGACGATTATAGTTCTTCGCTACTCGAAATTGTAAAACCAGCCTATCAGCAACCTATCGATAAAACTACGTTTGATGCTATTATCGCTATTTTCGAAGATAACTTAAAATTATTGCACCCATTTATGCCATTCTTGACGGAAGAAATCTGGCAACATATTAAAAAGCGTACTCCAAAAGAAGCTTTAGTGGTAGCAACATGGCCAGAAAATAAGCAAACCAACGAAACTTTAATTTCAGGGTTCGATTTTGCTGCTGAGGTAATTTCTGGAATAAGAACCATTAGAAAGCAAAAAAATATCCCAATGAAAGAGTATTTAACGCTTTCGGTTTTAAATGAAGGGAATATTTCTCAAACTTGGGATGAAGTTATCAAAAAACTGACCAATGTTTCTGATATTTCTTATGTAACCGCAGCCGTTGACGGTGCTTTATCATTCAGAGTTAAAAGCAACGAATATTTCATTCCGATTGCAGGCGCTATTGATGTGGAAGCAGAAATAAAGAAAATAGAAGAAGAACTAAAATACACCAAAGGGTTTTTAATTTCCGTTCAAAAAAAGCTATCTAATGAACGTTTTGTGAGCAATGCACCCGAACAAGTTATAGCCATAGAACACCAAAAACAAGCCGATGCCGAAGCTAAGATTGAAACTTTAGAAAAGAGTTTGATTTCTTTAGAGAGCAGTTTGTAGAAGATACTAAAAGAAGTCAAATGTCGAATGTCCAAAGAATTTGAAAATTTATTGATTTGAAAATTTGAAGGTATTTTTTTAAATTCCATCTAACCATCTAATAAATTAAATAAAACATGAAAATAATAGCCATCGGTAAAAATTACGTAAACGATTTAAGTGAAATGCCTTCTGAAAAGGTAATTCCAATTATATTCACAAAACCAGACAGTACTCTTTTAGAACACAATGAAGATTTGGTATTACCTGCCTTTTCTAATAATGTTTGGTTTGAAGCTGAATTAGCCTTCAGAATAGGTAAAACTTGTAAAAATGCTACTTTGCAAAATGCCTTAGCGTTTGTAGATGCCGTAACTTTATCTAACGATTTAACTGCGAAAGATGTTATGGAAAAGAGCAGAGAAACCAAGGGACCTTGGGCTTTGGCTAAAGGTTTTGATGGTGCTACACCTATTGCGCCTTTTTATCCAATAGCTGATTTCCCCAATGTGGAGAACATCAACTTCACTTTTGAAGTAAATGGTGTTGAGGTTCAAAAAGGGAATAGTGGCTATATGATTACAAAATTGCCAGAACTAATTGTCTATGTTTCTCAGATCATGACTTTAAATGTAGGCGATATTCTGCTGACCGGTACTCCTGCTTTAGGCCCTGGAAAAGTAAATTCTGGCGATATCATGACTGGTTACTTAGAAGGTAAAAGAGTTTTAGAGACTAAGGTGATGTAAATTTTTGGTAAATGATGAAAAAAACCTTTCTAATTTGTAGTAAACTAGAAAGGTTTTTATGTTTAAAAGTAAAAAGACATCCCAAAAAGAAAATCAGACGGATTTATCGAGAAATTAAAAGAATCTTCAGTACTACTACTTTCATTAAAAGTGTTGTCTTCATTTCTGCTTTCAAAATCTTGTTTAGAATTAGTATAACTTAAACCACCTAAGCTTGCCTCTAGAGCCATTCTTTTGGAGATGAAGTAAGTTATTCCAGGTCTAATTCCGATTTCAAATGTATTCACTGTAAAGGTAGAAGCATTTATAGAATTAAATTCTAATTCTGATTTCGATGTGTTATAACCAACTTCGCCTTGAACGAATAAAAGTAGGTTTTTATTGATTGATTTGTAGCCTCTAATATAGGGTAGAAAACCAAAGGTAGCTCTAATATTGTCTTGTTCTGAAACCGGCTGTGTTTGATTCAAATTATTAGTATTTGACTGCGTATAGTCGAAAGCTATACCTATTTCTATATTATTACCAACAAAATAGCCAACTCTAGGTTGTATTCTAAAAAATGTATTCTTGGTTACATTTTGATTTATTTCGTTTGAAAAGTCTTGACTAGAGGTTCCAATATTTAAATTTCCTCCTAGATTTATGGTGCCTTTCTTTATGATAAATTTTTCATCGTTGTCGCCTTGACCGAATGAATACATACCCACTATTAGAGCCGTAAATACTATAATTTTTTTCATGTTATATTTTTTAGTTGTGGTATCAAATATCTCACAAAATTCAATATCATTTAAAACAAATAAGTTAAATTTTTGGATGAAATATTTTTTAATAGGGAACTAATTTTCTGTAAAAATTCTAAAATAGTATCTTGCCTTTTAAGCTATTTTTTAAATGATTTAAACTGTACATTTGCATCGTTTTATCAAATTAGAAAAGAATACCATGAATTCTGACGCATCAAAGGAAATAGGGGAGCGCACTAATGAAAAAATTAGTCAAGAAGAAATTGAAAAATGCATCAGTACATTAGAAAAATTAGTTGGCGCTTCTCACATCGTATTAGAGCTTCCAGAAGAAAAACGAGTGTCATTACTAAAAGCAGCGGGTAGGTTATCAAGACCTGATCGTGATGCGTTTAAGCAGTCTAAAAAAGATGCTGAAAAAATTGCGAAGCGTAAAATGATTGAGCGCGATAAGCATGCACGTAAAGAAACTGGTATTAGAAGTGCTCGCGAAGCAGTAGTTTTTAAAGCTCCTATTTTATTAGAGGCGCCTAAATTAAAGAGTTTAGAGGAGCAAGAACTAGAGTCGCCCAGAAACTGTTACGTTTGTAAGACCGTTTATACCAAATTGCATCATTTTTATGACACCATGTGCCAAGATTGTGGCGATTTTAATTATGCCAAGCGTTTTCAAACTGCCGATTTAGACGGTCAAGTAGCTATAGTGACAGGTTCTCGTTTAAAAATCGGCTATCATATTACCTTAATTTTATTACGTTCAGGAGCAACCGTTGTGGCAACTACACGTTTTCCTGTCGATGCTGCTTTACGATTTTCACAAGAAGATGATTTCTCAAAATGGGGACATCGACTTAAAATTCACGGCTTAGATTTGCGCCATATTCCGAGTGTAGAAATCTTTTGTAATTTCATAGAACAGCAGTATAGTCGCTTAGATATTTTAATTAATAATGCGGCACAAACCGTACGAAGGCCAGCAGGTTTTTATCAACATTTAATGAAAAATGAAGATATGTTGGTGGCAGATATGCCAAAAGCGGCACAGCAAGTATTAGCAGATCATTTGTATTGTTTAAACGAATTAAACACGCTAGGTAAAAATACCTCAAGTCAACAAAATAATACCTTAGCGATTAACTGGCATGCTCCTGAACCTGG
>JANQTG010000177.1 GCA_030731855.1 Cellulophaga sp.
ATGATCTTTGAACGTTCGTTCATGGTTGATGGTTGTTCGTTGTTGGTTTATGGTTGATGGTTTATGGTTGTTGGTTGATCGTTTTCGGTTGATGGTGAAAATTATTTTCAAATTAACTATTGGTACATTAGTAGCTTGAATCTGTTGTTACATTAAACTTCTTTACCACAAATTACTAATCTCTTTTTTTACAAAAGATAATGCCGTACCTGATGGTGATGCTTTATCCATAGTATCGCTAAGCACATCTTCTCTTAATTTATCGGCAGATTCCGAACTCATAGCGGCTTTTCTTATAGACTGAATCGTGGCACTTTTGGCTGCTTTAATAATATTCCAACAGTCATCGGTTAAATATATTTGTTGTGAAAGATTATGTTCAAACTCAGTTTCAATACTTTTAATCAAGAGTGATTCGTAATCGTTTTTATTATTCGATTTTGGAGCCACACGCACAACAAGACTTGGCAAGGCTATACGTTCTAAAAATAATGCCATACGCTCATAAGCTTGTAAACGAATGGGTAAGGTATTTTTTTGAGTGTCTTTTTGTAAAAGATATCTTCTACGACCTTCTTCATTTTTAGTATGTAGTTTAAAAAAATAAAAAGCGACAACGCCCGTAACCACAGCTGGTAATAAAAAAGCAAAAGCTTGTAGAATTTGTTCTCCGTTCATAATAAGTTTGGTTTAAAATGTTTTCCTTTTTTTAAACGACTGTTTATTTGAAAAAGTATTGCATCCAAGCTATTTTTTAAATTTAAGAGTAGATATTTCTGTATTTAGTTTGTGATAAAATATTCTACATTTACTAATGTAATATTTTCAGCATATCCAATATCAAAATTAATAGGAAACTGTTTATCATAAGTTAATATACAACTAGATTTTGCATCAATACCATAACATGGATTACTAGCATCAACAGAGTATCCTTCTCCTCTAAACTCTAAACCCTGAGATGCCGTAGTTAAAACTGGAACCCCTTTAACAACATAATCGTTAGGATTATTAAGTTTTATTTGAAACTCTAATCTTGTTTTATTATTTATTAAATCTATTGAATACCTAAAAAAAATAACTTCATATGTAAAATTTTCAAGGGCTATTGGGTCAATTATTGTAACTTCCAATGGTTCTGGGAAATCACAAGATACTTCTTTCAAAACATCATAGGTATAAAATTGTGTTCCGACAAAATAACCTTGAGGGATTATATCATTTTTTTACAATCTTCTTTAGAATCGCAACCTAAAAACATATTAAATATGAAACATAATAAGGCAAAATTAAAAATCGTTTTCATTTCACTTAATAAAATTAACTTAGTTATTTAACTCCATATAGCTAACGTAAATGAACAAAATATTTTGATATGAAAAGAAAAAAAATCCATGAAGATTTATAAAATTTAATACCTAGTAATTCAATTATTAGACGTTTTCATATCCTCACGAAGTTCAAAATAAAAAGTGTCAAATTTTGGATACACTTTAATATTCATTCCTTCTGAAAAACCACCATCTTTTGCAACGGGACTGATGCGGCTTGAAGTAATGCTATATTGTTTCAAAAATTTATTCACTACCAAAGTAGCCTGATTTAGGGCAACATCAAACTCACCAGTATTCGTGATTGCCTCAATGACAATATTCGTATCTCTATAATTTTTTAATACCGTGGCTATTTTGTTTATGGTTGCCTCGGCAACTGCTTTTTCATCTGCATTTTTACTCGTTAGGCCATCGCGAGTTGCTTGATTTAATGCCACTACTATCGCACCATTCGTTACGTTAATATTTGCCGTTTCCCCTAAAGCTTTTTTAAAATCTGTTAGAACTAATAAGGCGATAGAATCATGCGAATTGAAACGATCTGTTATTTTTTTTAATTGAATTTCTTTAGCGCGTAAACTTTCTAAAGTCTTACCAATATTTTCTGATTTTTCGATAGATGCAGACGTAAAATTGTTGATGTTTTGCATCAACGATCTATTGGTTTCTAACAATTCGTCTGCTTGTGCTTTGTATGATTCTGACTCAGTTTTACTGACTATTTCTTTTTTTCTTGAAATAGCTAACTGATTTTGAACAGAATCTTTCGCTGATTTTAAATTTTCAATTTCTTGTAGTAAATCGCTCTTTTTTTGAGCTTGCGTTTGATGAACACTGATAAGAATAATACAAATCAAAAAATAATTTTTAAGCATCATTGGTAATAATAATTTATTAGTTAATAAAAGTTCGATTAAATATTATTTTATTTTTTATTGTCGTTTTCCTCCTAAATAAACACAATTTTGAAGTGCTTCAATACCATCAAAAGTCACAGTGCTTTTCTGATATTTATAGGTACTTCTTAAGGTTCTGGTTAAATCGGTATCGTCTACATTTACCTGAATATCATCCATGTTAAACTGACAAGGATGTTCATAGCCTGCGGCATGGGTAATTTCTAAAAACTCTTTTCTAAAGGTTTTAAAATATTGCCCCAATCGCTCCGACTTTAAGGTAACATCAATTCCGTTTTGCAACCATTTATTTTGCGTTGCAATTCCTGTCGGACATCGGTTGGTATGGCATACTTGCGCTTGAATGCAACCTATACTCATCATGGCTTCACGTGCCACGTTGATACAATCTGCACCCATAGCAAAAGCCATAGCAGCTTTTGCAGGAAATCCTAATTTACCGCTGCCTATAAATACAATTCTATCCGCAAGGCCTCTATCTAAAAATACTTTATATAAGCTCGAAAAACCATAGACCCAAGGCAACGAAACGTGATCTGCAAAACTTGGAGGTGCAGCACCAGTACCACCTTCACCACCATCAACGGTTATAAAATCTGGTCCTTTTCCCGTTTTGACCATTAAATCTGCCAAATGTTCCCATTGGTCTAATTTTCCGATGGCAGCCTTAATTCCCACAGGTAATCCTGTTTCTTCTGCAATTTTTTCAATAAGTACCAGTAATTCTGGAATACTTTTGAAAGCTTTGTGTGTTGCTGGAGAAAGTACATCTTTACCTACTTCAACGCCTCTAATTTCTGCCAATTCGGGCGTTATTTTTGCGCCAGGTAGCACTCCACCTTTACCAGGTTTTGCGCCTTGTGAAAGTTTAATTTCAATCGCTTTAATACATGGATTATCTGCTACTAATTTTTTAAGCTTTTCCATAGAAAGACTTCCTTCTTCAGAACGAACTCCAAAATAACCTGTTCCAAAATGAAAAATAACATCGCCACCTTGTTTATGGTATGGTGAAAGTCCGCCTTCGCCAGTATTATGATATGCATCTGCTTTTTCAACCCCTTTATTCATAGCTTCAACCGCTGCTGCGGAGAGGGAACCAAAACTCATTGCAGAAACATTAATTATAGATGCAGGCCTATAAGGTTTTTTCCGTTTGTTAAATTCCCCCATAATTTTTGCACAGGGTACAAAGCTTGCATCTAAAAAGTTGGGGTGGTTTTCGGGCAATTCATACGCTAACATTTGATTTTTAATAAAGATGTGTTGGTGTGCATAAATATCTCTATCAGTACCAAATCCTTCGTAGTTATTTTGCTTTTTTGAAGAGGCGTAAATCCAACTGCGCTCTATTCTATTAAAAGGAAGCTCCTCACGGTTGTTAGCCACAAAATACTGACGCATTTCTGGACCAATACTTTCTAACCAATAGCGTAAATGCCCAACAACCGGAAAGTTATGGGAAATAGTATGTGCTCGTTGTACAAAAATATCTCTAATGGCTACGATAAAAAGGAAAAGTAAAACCCAAGCCCACCAAGGAATATTTTTTAAAAAGTCAATCATTTTTTTAGATTATTGGATTGATAAAAAAATAAGAAACAAAATTAATACAATAAAAGTGAAATAATGCTTAGTTAATAAGTGAGATAGTTTGTTAGTGAAATAATTATTTAGTTCGTTCTTATCTAATGTGTCTAACTTTTACAGTTATTCATTTTTCAAATCAGTGAATTTTCAAATATTCAAATTAATAATTGATACCTTAAAACTATTGTTATACCCGCCTGCCAGACGGACAGGTTTTTATATTGAAGATCATCTTTTATTCAGAAAATCTAAACTCATTTCCGTCATGGTTTTTACGCCTAAAAGTAATCCACTATCATCAATTTTAAAATCTGGTGTGTGGTGCGGAAACGTCTCGGAGTTTCCTGGGGTCATTCCCCCTAAAAAGAAATAAAAGCCTGGAATTACTTTCTGAAAATAGGAGAAATCTTCAGCGCCAGTAACTGCTTTTTGAGTTTGTACATTATCTTTTCCAGCAATACGCTCCATGGTGGGTACCATTTGCAACACTAAATCTGGATCATTATAGGTTATTTCTGTACTGTTGGTTATTTCTATCGTAGCGTCGCCGCCATAAGCTTTTGCTAATGCAGGCACCATTTCTCTCATTCTACGATTGATTAATTCTTGCATATCGTAATCTAATGTTCTAATCGTACCAATCATTTCAGCACTTTCAGGAATAATATTAAAACGTACCCCACTCGTAATTTTACCAACAGTAATTACGGCTGCTTCATTGGTTAAATTGGCTTCGCGACTAATAATAGTTTGTAAGCCATCAATAATTTTAGCACTGATTAAAATAGGATCAACACCTGCCCAAGGTTGCGAACCGTGACTTTGTTTTCCTTTAACATTGATTACAAAACGCTGCGCTGCGGCCATAGTACCCCCAGATTTGTAGCGAATAGTGCCTACAGGAGTGCTTGAATTTATATGCAAACCAAAAATAGCATCTACTTTAGGATTTTCTAATACCCCTTCTTTAATCATCAATGATGCACCACCTTCTTCTCCCGGAGGTGCGCCTTCTTCAGCAGGCTGAAAAATAAATTTCACGGTACCCTTAATCTTATCTTTATTTTTTGATAATACTTCGGCAACGCCCATTAATATGGCGATGTGGGTATCATGTCCACAGGCATGCATAACCCCAACTTTTTCGCCTGCAAACTCGCCAATTTCGACAGATTTATAAGGTAAATCATTGCGCTCTGTTACGGGTAGCGCATCAATATCTGCGCGTAACCCGATTACTTTACCTGGTTTATTTCCTTTCAAAATTCCCACAACCCCAGTTTTTGCGATGCCTGTTTGCACTTCCATCCCTAAAGATTTTAAATGTGCTGCAATTTTTTCCGCCGTTTTAAATTCTCTGTTGGATAGTTCTGGAAATTGATGAAAATCTCTTCGCCAATCAATTACTTTCGCTTCTACGTTTTTATAATCCTTATCTAAGTTTGCGTTTTGGGCTAAAAGTGACCCCCCAAAAAGAAGGCAACAGGTAAAAAATACTCTAGTCATATTTTAAAATTTTATAAGGTTATAGTCGTCTTTTTGTAATTGAATTAGTGCCGTCATAGCAGACAAGGCTACTTGCACACCTGGTAATAATTCTTCTTTAGAATAGCCACGAGAGACAATAGATTGTCCGCAAACAATTACTTGTCCGCCAGCCGCTTGCAGGGCTTTTATAAGGTCTGTATTTGGGTTATCTACGCCATATTTTTTTTGATATGCTTCGTTGGTAATTATATCTTTTGTTGCTACGTTATGTACAACCAAAGCTATTTTTAGATTTTCAGAAGCAACCCCCGCTTGTGCGTGCATATTTAAAAAACGCGCAGCAGTTTCGAGATAAGCACTCAAATTTTCTTTGTTTTCTGGGGATTGCATTACATCAAAAACAGCTTTAAATTCTAGGGTCTTATCTGTCTTAAAATCTGGATTCTGTATTTTAGCAACTTTTCCGAATTCTGTGATAATTGGCCCAGTGGCTTTTTCTTGTGAAAAACCTGTAAAAATAAAAAAAGAAGTAGTAATTAATAGTATCGATTTCATTATCAAATAATTATAAAAAATATTTCACTAATGGTTTGTTCTTGTCTTTCAAATATATTCAAATTAGAACGAATTCACCTTTATTGTTCATAATTATTAAACCTAGCATTTTAGTATGCTACCAATAATCGCTAAATTCACACCTGCTTAAAAAACTTAATAAAGTACACTTGGAAAACTATATCAATCAATTAAATGAAGCGCAACAAGCGCCCGTATTACATAAAGATGGTCCATTAATTGTAATCGCTGGTGCGGGCTCTGGTAAAACAAGGGTTTTAACGTTTCGCATCGCTTATTTAATGAGTAAAGGAGTAGATTCTTTTAATATTTTGGCACTTACCTTTACAAACAAGGCTGCCCGAGAAATGAAAGAACGTATTTCTAAAATTGTGGGGAGCTCCGAAGCTAAAAACTTAATGATGGGAACTTTTCATTCTGTTTTCGCTAAACTTTTACGGTATGATGGGGATAAATTAGGCTTTCCAAGCAATTTTACCATTTATGATACGCAAGATTCTCAGCGCTTAATTTCGGCCATTATTAAAGAAATGGGCCTTGATAAAGACATTTACAAGTACAAACAAGTACAAAACAGAATCTCGTCCTATAAGAATAGTTTAATTACCGTTCGTGCTTATTTTAATGATAAAGATTTGCAGGAAGCTGATGCTATGGCAAAACGACCTAGAATGGGCGATATTTATCAAAATTATGTAGATCGCTGTTTTAAAGCCGGAGCGATGGATTTTGATGATTTACTCCTAAGAACCAACGAATTATTAAACCGTTTTCCAGAAGTTTTAGCCAAATATCAAGATCGTTTTCGGTATATTTTAGTCGATGAGTACCAAGATACCAACCACTCACAATACCTAATCATAAAAGCTTTATCAGATAAATTTCAGAATATTTGTGTAGTGGGTGATGATGCACAAAGTATTTACTCTTTTCGCGGGGCAAACATTAGCAATATCTTAAATTTTCAGAAAGATTATGACAATGTTGCCATGTATCGCTTAGAACAAAATTATCGTTCTACCCGGAATATTGTCAATGCTGCAAATTCGATTATCGCCAAAAATAAAAATCAACTCGAAAAAGTGGTTTGGACCGACAATGATGATGGTGCCGCCATAAAAATCCATCGAAGCCCTACAGATGCAGAAGAAGGTAGATTTGTCGCGGGTTCTATTTTTGAAAATCGCATGCAACACCAAATGCCAAATGGTAATTTTGCTGTGTTATACCGAACCAATTCGCAGTCTAGAGCGATTGAAGACGGACTAAGAAAACGAGATATTCCGTATCGTATTTATGGCGGATTATCATTTTATCAGCGTAAAGAAATAAAGGATATCCTTTCTTATTTACGTTTAGTCATTAATCCGAAAGACGAAGAGGCTTTAAAGAGAGTGATTAATTTTCCTGGGCGTGGAATTGGTCAGACAACTATAGACAAACTCGTTTTGGCAGCCAATCACTACGGGCGCTCTATTTTTGAAGTAATCGAAAATATCGATAAAATCAATCTTAAAATAAATTCAGGCACAAAAAATAAATTGGTAGATTTTACAAACATGATTAAGAGTTTTCAAATCATGAATCAAACCGCCGATGCCTTTACCTTGTCCGAACATGTGGCCAAAAAAACAGGAATTCTATTAGAATTTAAAAAAGATGGAACTCCCGAAGGGATTGCCCGAATGGATAATATTGAGGAGTTGCTAAACGGTATTAAAGATTTTGTAGAAGGTCAAAAAGAAGTTGTTGATGCCACTGGAAATATTAGTGAGTTTCTAGAAGATGTAGCACTAGCGACTGATTTAGATAATGATAAGGGTGATGATGACCGTGTAGCATTAATGACGATACATTTAGCGAAAGGTTTGGAGTTTCCGTATGTGTATATTGTTGGCATGGAAGAAGATTTGTTTCCTTCTGGCATGAGCATGAATACCCGCAGTGAACTAGAAGAAGAACGCCGTTTATTTTATGTAGCACTCACCAGAGCCGAAAAGCAAGCCTATTTAACCTACACACAAAATAGATACCGCTGGGGAAAATTAATTGATGCTGAACCAAGCAGGTTTTTGGAAGAGATTGATGAACAGTATGTAGAGAATTTAACTCCGATTGATAACGCTAGCTATCGCTATAAATCTTTAATTGATACCGATATTTTTGGCGATGTTGATAAAAGTAAATTAAGACAAGAAAAACCTAAAAGTGGTGTTCCACCAACCAGCTTAAAGCCGAATGAAAATCAGTTACAAAAACTCAGAAAATTAAAACCCGAATTAGCACAACCTATTGGGAATACCAATGTAATAGACCCCAATTTACAAGAAGGAAGCACCATAAACCACACCCGTTTTGGAAGAGGCAAAGTACTTAAATTAGAAGGTGTAGGTAACGATAGAAAAGCCGAAATTCAGTTTGATGGTCCAGGAATTAAGAAACTATTACTGCGTTTTGCTAAATTGGAGGTTATTGGGTGATATTTAGTAAATTGATACCATAAAACAAACGGTATGAGCATTCAATTATTAGAAAAAGTATATCATCATCCTTTGATGACAGCAAATGATATTGCATCTATTATTAAAGAACATAAAAAAGTAAGCTTTAAAAAAGGAACGTTTATTTTAAAAGAAGGTCAAATTGCAAATAGTTATTTAATTATTGAAACTGGTTTATTGCGTTCTTTTGTTCATGATTTTAATGGGAATGATATTACCACAAATTTTTATGGTTCCCAAGAAATAGCCATAGAAGTTTCATCGCTTTTTCAACGTATTCCTACCAAAGAAAATATCCAGACACTCACAGAGTGTGCGTGTTGGAAAATTGAATTTGATATTTTTCAAGAATTATTCCATTCAAGCGAGGGTTTTATAGAATGGGGAAGATCTTGGATGTCAAACGAATTATTTATGTTGAAACAGCGCAGTGTTACCATGTTGACTAAGAGTGCAACGGATAGATATTTAACTCTTCTTCAAGATAAGCCACAAATTATTCAACAAGCCTCCTTAAAATCCATCGCATCTTACTTGGGTATTACAGATACTTCGCTAAGTAGAATTAGGAAAGATATTTTTAAGTAAAAACATATCTTGTCATAAGACAAGTTTTTTAGTGATATAAATAGTTAATTTAGCTCTAAACAACTTAAATATATACTCTTATGAAAAATTCAAATCCCATTGTATGGTTCGAAATTTATGTTGATGATTTATCAAGAGCTCAACAATTTTATGAACAAGTATTAAAAATAAGCTTAACAGAAATACCAAGTCCTATCGAAGACGATTCTCAAATGCTTATATTTCCTTCCGATGAAAATGGAGTAGGAGCAAGTGGAGCACTTTGCAAAATGAAAGGTATGAAAGCTGGTGCTAATAGTACTTTAGTGTATTTTGGTAGTGAAGATTGTGCCGTTGAAGAAGCCAGAATTATAAAAGCTGGAGGCAAGGTTTTTACCTCAAAGCAGTCCCTTGGAGAACACGGATTTATAATATTAGCTGAGGATACAGAAGGTAATATGTTCGGGGTTCATTCTTTAAAATAAAAAAGCAAGTACGTAAACAAGTAAACCAATGAAGAACCTATTTAGTCCAAAAGATACGAACGAATTTATAAACCGCATTGAGAAATTAACACCAAACACTATTCCACAATGGGGAAAAATGACAGTTGATCAAATGTTAGCGCATTGCAATGTTACCTATGAATTTGTGTTTGATAACATTCATCCAAAACCTAATGTCTTTAAAAAACTGCTTTTCAAACTGTTTATCAAAAATGCGGTAGTCGGTGATAAGCCATAAAAAAAAAATTAACAACCCGCACCTTAATTTATCATTAAAAATGCTCTAAATTTTGAGTTAGAAAAAAAACGACTGATTGATTATCTGCATAAAACCGAAGCTTTAGGGGAAGCTCATTTTGACGGTAAAGAATCCCATTCCTTTGGAGTTTTAACCAAGCAAGAATGGAATACGATGTTCAGCAAACACTTAAACCATCATTTAACGCAATTTGGTGTATAATCATCATATAAGTTTTATTTTATAGTCTTTTGTTTGGAAGAATTTCAAGGTATTTCGTAAATTACAACTTATAAAATACGGTATGGCTGAATTTATAAAAATATATCCTGAAAACCCAAATCCTAAGGAGATTAAAAAAATCATAACTGTTTTGCAGAAAGGTGGTTTAATTATTTATCCTACAGATACCGTGTATGGTTTAGGCTGCGATATTACCAATACCAAGGCCTTAGAAAAAATCGCAAGAATAAAAGGCATTAAATTAGATAAAGCTAATTGGTCTTTTATTTGTGCCGATTTAAGTAATTTATCAGATTATGTAAAGCAAATTGATACCAGAACCTTTAAAATCTTAAAACGAGCCTTACCTGGGCCTTATACGTTTATTTTACCAGGTAATAATAACCTTCCAAAAGAATTCAAAAAGAAAAAAACTGTTGGTATTCGTGTACCAGATAATACCATCACTAAAGCTATTGTTGAAGCTTTAGGAAACCCAATCGTATCTACATCGATTCGCGATGAAGATGAAGTATTAGAATATACTACAGATCCCGAATTAATTTTTGAAAAATGGCAGAATTTAGTAGACATCGTTATTGATGGTGGTTATGGGGATAATGTGGCATCAACAGTTATCGATTTATCAGAAGAAGAACCTCTTGTTATTAGAGAAGGAAAGGGAAGTATCGATATTTTTTAGATTCTGGATTATTAGATTTTTGGATCGTTAGGTAGTTGGAAAGTTGGAAAATAATTAGATGAGTTGAAATTATTAAAAAATCACTAATTTAAACATTATTATTTTTTGATTTTAAACTGCCCAAAAATTAATTTTGAGCAGTTTATATTTGAAAACTAAGCAATTAAAAATTATTATTTTATTCTTCACTCGGGCAGATGACTTTAAACTCTGTTCTTCTATTAACCGCATACTGTTCTTCAGAACAATTAATATAATCTCTGCAAATATTTAGTGGTTTGGTTTCTCCAAGTCCCACAGCTATTAAACGGTCTTTTGCAATTCCTTTTGAAACTAAATAATCTACGGTAGCTTGTGCTCTTTTTTGAGATAATTTCTGATTGAATTCGTTACTTCCTCTAGAATCGGTATGTGATGACATTTCTACCTTTATTTCAGGGTTATCGTTCATCAATTCAATTACATACTCTAATTCAGAAAATGCCATTGGTAAAATATCCCATTTTCCTAAGTTGAAGTTTATATTATTTAATCGAATGGCTTTTCCACAGGGATCAACACACATTTGAAAATCTATAAAGAGCGATTTACTGCGGTCATAATCTTTAGTATTGACTTCTACTTCATGCGAAAAATAGCCATCTTTATTTCCTTTTAATGTATATATCGAAACTTGTTTTAGTTGAAAATTGAATTTGCCTTCTTCATCTGAAATAGTATTTTTTTGAGTAGATGTATTAGTATCTCTAAGCAATACATTGGCATTTGAGATGTTTACGATAGAATTACACTCGATTATTTCACCCTCTAGAATAAAATTTTCATCGCCATATAAAATTTCTTTTTCGATTGGCTTATTGCCATCTTTACAGGCTTTAAAGTCTTCAATAGTAATTGTTGCTGCTTCTAATGCAACGCCGTAACCATTACCCGTAACGGTATAGTTACCACTTGGCACATCATCAAAAATAACAGCTCCGTAAACATTTGTTTTTCCTGATTTAATGATTTTTCCATTTTCGTCAGTAACTGCAATGTCGGCATTTGGAATACGTTCTTTACTAAATTTATCTTTAGCAACAATGGCTACGGTACAATTTTCTGGAATAGTACAATGTGGCTTGTGGTCTAAATTACAAACAGGACACACATTTTTTTCTTTATTAGATTTACCAAATCTATAACTAATACCAGCAAATGCCCCAATAGAACTTATATCGGTATCCCTAATATTTTCTATTACAGGTTCAGAGTTTCTTCCTAATACATTTATACTAGTACCTTCATCTCCCTGAATGGTAGAAAAAGGTTGGTGTGAAGAAGCAAAACCGAATTCGTCTAATTCCGTTGCACCAAAATGTCTGAGGTAATAACTTCCTAAAGTAAATCCTAAATTCTCGGAAAAATAATACGTAAAACGGATTTGACCTTTAGCTGCCAAAACATTTTTAACGTCGTAACCAGAATGGTAATTTAATAATAGTCCCGTTTTTAGATCACTTAAACTAACGGTACCACCTTTTATGTTTGATAAACCAACACGCGTATTTACTTCTGCACTAAACTTTCTGTTTTTTGTTAGATATCTAAAGTTTGGACCAATTCCCCAAAACATGCGAGTGATATCATTTTCACTCAGCATTAAATCGGTTAAGGCAACGCCATCTGCCTGAAAGATATTTTCAGTCGGGTATTGATTAATTGCGGTGTTTTTAATGTAATCGAAATCAGCACCAATACCTATAAAATTAAAATAATAATCTACCGAAGCTCCTAAATTTAATCCACCTTCATAATCAACGTAAGGAGCTCGATTATCATAAATTGGTAGAATATCATAACCAACGCGAGGTGTAATGATTAAATCATTTTTTTTAGATGCGATATCTTGTGCCAACACGGAAAAAGAAAATAAGACTAGGTATAGCTTAAAAGATAGTTTCAAAATAGAAGTTACATTTTTCATAATACTAGAGGTTTAATTATACTAGCATATACAACTACAATGAAAATTGTTACCCTATTTTTTAAAAAATAGCAAAAAAAAGTCCGCAGAAGGCGGACTTTTAAAATTTTAATCAGATTTTAAGATTAGTTAATCTTAGGATCTTTCATACCTTCTTCAATCATTTCGTAGAATTGATCTATTTTAGGAAGTACTACAATACGAGTCCTTCTGTTTTTTGCTTTATCTGTAGCAGAAACTGGAACATATTCTGATCTTGCAGCAGCTGTCATACGCTTTGGATCAACATTGTAATCATTCTGTAAAATACGAACTACGGCGGTGGCTCTTTTAGCGCTTAAATCCCAGTTGTCTAATAAGGTACCGTTACCTCTGTAAGGTACGTTATCTGTATGACCTTCAACCATAAAGTCAAAATCTGGTTTGTTGTTAACTACTTTAGCAACTTTACCTAAAATTTCTTTAGCTCTACTGGTTACATTATAACTACCACTACTAAATAATAATTTATCAGAAATAGATACAAATACAACACCTTTCTCAACACTAATTTCAATATCTTGATCATCAAGATTACCTAAAACACCTTTTAAACTTTGTACTAAAGATAAGTTTACAGAATCTCTGCGTGTAATTGCATCGTTTAATTTTCTGATGGTTAAATCTTTTTCTTGTAAGCTTTCTAAAGATTTCTCTAAATTTTGAGCACCTTTAGATGATAATGTGGTAAGGTTACCCATATTATTTATCAAATCTTGATTATTACTTTTCAAGAATGCATTTTGATCTTCTAATGTTTTTAAACGAGAACTAGCCGTTGCTTTCTCCTCTAAACAACTGTTTAATTTAACAGTAGCAGAATTTAATAAATCCTGAGTTTCTTGGTTTTTAGCTTCTAATTCAGCATATTTTTTTTGTGACACACAAGAGGACAGTAACAACATAACCCCTAAACAGCCTAAAATTATTTTCTTCATAAATCAATTATTAATTAAATTGTTAATTATCGTCAAAATTATACAAAAAAATACATGTTGATATGCAGTATTCGTTAATCTTTTACTAAAATATTAAACTTCTTTACATGATCAACAAAATGCGACCAAACTATAGACTTTGTGGCGTAATAATTTGGCATATACTTGGTCTTTTCACGTTTTTTGTAAATTTTGGAGAAATTTTTATAAAAACTTAAGTGCGCTCGTAAAATGGCAAAACAGTGATTTGCTTTTCCCTGAAAAATAAACCTCACTCCAGCAACACCATCCAACAAAAGCCTAAAAAATATAATTAAAAAAGCTTTTTTACGTGGTAAATTTTTTGTGATTGAATACAAGGAATTTCGAAAATTCAAAAAGGTTTTTTTAGGATTCATATTACTAAGCGTAGACCCACCTAAATGATATACTTTAGAAGTACCAATATACCATACTTTGTAGCCATGGTTTTTAGCTCTCCAACACAAATCTACTTCTTCTTGATGTGCAAAATAATCTTCGTCAAAGCCCGTTAATTCTTCAAAAACAGTACTTTTGATGAACATACAAGCTCCTGTAGCCCAAAATATTTCTCGAATATCATTATACTGACCTTTATCTTTTTCTAATACATTAAAAATTCGCCCACGACAAAACGGGTAACCTAATTGATCTATAAAACCGCCAGCAGCTCCTGCATATTCAAAATAATTTTTGTTCTTATAGTCTAAAATTTTAGGCTGAATTATGGCAACTTCTGAATTGTTATCGAAAGCTGTTTCAATAGGTTTTAACCAATTTTCGGTTACTTCAACATCAGAGTTTAATAGACAAAAAATAGGCGAATCAACATGTTTTAAGGCATCATTATAACCTTTTGCATAGCCACCATTTTCGTTATTTTCGATTATTTTAATTTCTGGATAGTACTCTTTTACAAAGGAAATAGAATGATCAGTTGAAGCATTATCAGCCACATAAATTGTAGCATTTTCTGAATATTGGATAATTGAAGGCAAAAATTGCTCTAATAATTTTTTTCCGTTCCAATTTAATATTACGATTGCTATTTTTGACATGTAATAATAATTAAAAATGAAGAATTCATTTTTAGTTAAAGAGTTTATAATGCTAGTTTTTAAAGCCACAAATTAACGGTTAAAATCAGGAATATCCTTTAAAAATGAATATTTTTCTTGATCAAAATCCATTTTGCAATAAAAATGTTGCTGTCCGTTCGTGACCATCAAATAATCGGCTTGTAATTGTATATTATATTGTGCTATTTGGTCAAAAGTTACTTGTGAAATTTGGATATCTGGTGCTTTACATTCTATTAGTATTGAAATACGACCGTCTGGTTTAAAAATGATAATATCATATCGTTTTACTAAACCATTAACTTTAAGTTGCTTTTCAACATTGATAAGGCTTAAAGGATATTTTTTTTCTTCTAGAAGATAATGAACAACATGCTGACGTACCCATTCTTCAGGTTGTAAAATCACAAATTTTTTACGAACAACATCAAAAATATAGATTTTATTTTCGCTATTTTTGAATCGAAAGTTATATGTAGGGAAGTTTAAAACTTGCATGGCACAAATTTGATGATTTTTTCTGGATGGATGAAGTAAAAAAAATAGTTACCGACATAAAAGCAAGAGCCATAAAGCCTATTTATTTTCTTACGGGTGAAGAAGCGTATTATATTGATAAATTATCCGAATACATAGAAAAAACTGTTTTAACAGAAGAGGAGAAAGGCTTTAACCAAATGGTGATGTATGGAAAAGAAGCAACAATTGAAGATATTGTAAGCAATGCCAAACGCTATCCAATGATGGCAGAATATCAGGTAATTATCGTAAAAGAAGCGCAGCATTTAGCAAAATCTATCGATAAACTTTTATCCTATGTAGAAAATCCACAATTGACAACAGTTCTCGTGATCTGCTTTAAATATTCAAAATTAGATAAACGAAAAAAAATATTTAAAGTAATTCAAAAAAATGGCGTTCTATTCGAAAGTAAAAAGTTGTACGAAAATCAAATTCCTGATTGGATTCGAAAAGTATTACAAGGAAGCGGTTATTCCATTACTCCTAAAGCCTGCATACTGCTAGCTGAATTTTTAGGAAACGATTTAGGTAAAATTAGTAATGAGCTTGATAAGCTGAAAATTATAATTCCGAAATCGCAAGAAATAACGCCTGAAGCTATTGAGCAAAATATAGGTATTAGTAAAGATTATAATAATTTTGAACTAAAAAAAGCATTAGGAGAACGAAACGTTATGAAAGTTACTAGAATACTAAATTATTTTGCACAAAACCCTAAAGACAATCCTTTTGTGGTAACGATTACACTGCTTCATACCTTTTTTACACAGTTGTTACAATACCATGGAATGAACGACCATAATCCTAAAAGTGTAGCTGTAGCCCTTGGTGTGCATCCTTTTTTTGTTACTGAATATCAAATTGCTGCAAAAAACTACCCAATGAAAAAAGTCAGTACTATAATTGCATCTCTGCGTGAACTTGATGTTAAAGGAAAAGGAGTTGGCGCAAATTTAGAACCAAAAGAGCTCCTTAAGGAGCTCTTAATAAAAATCATGTAAGTTATTTTTTATCGATACTATATTTTCCTGGACCAAGTAACATAATAACTACAAAAAACGTTAAATAGAGTAGTGCTAGTTCTTTTTTAGCTAAAGGGTCTGCCCCGTGAGCAATAAAAGCAGCTACAGCCATGGTAATAGCAGCTGGTAGCGCTGCCCACCTCGTTTTAACACCAATTATAATTAAAATAGGACAAACTAATTCACCTATTACGGCTAAAAAAAGTGATGGTGCAACTCCAATACCTATCGGATCACCAAACTTAATGTCTCCACTAATAAGATTTTGGAATTTTGGAATTCCGTGGGTAATCATTAACACAGACGGAACAATTCTTAATAAAGCTAGACCAAGGTCAGAAAGTATCTTTTTTTGCATTTTGGGGGAAATTTTTTTTAAAAGTAACATTATTTTTAAAAAAATTAGCTATTTAACAAAAAAAGTGTATTAACTAATTTAGCCTACTTTAATTTTGGATAATCTGCGGGACTAACTTCATGCATTATCTGATATATTTTTTCAAATATATCTTCAGCATTTGGTTTTGAAAAGTAATCACCATCAGTGGAATAGGCAGGTCTATGGCTATAGGCTGTTAAGGTTTGTGGTGCGCTATCTAAAAATGCATAAGCACCTTGTTTCTCAATAATTTCCTGTAAAAGGTAAGCAGAACAACCTCCAGGAACATCTTCATCTACAATTAAAAGTCGGTTTGTTTTTTGAATACTTTTTACAACATCGTGGTTTAAATCAAAAGGCAATAAGCTTTGCGCATCTATGACTTCAATATCTATACCCACCTCTCGTAATTCTTCGGCTACTTGTGTAACAATTCGTAAGGTAGAACCATAAGATAATACCGTTATATCATTACCTGTTTTAACGGTTTCTACTACACCAATAGGCGTACAAACATCACTTAGGTTGCTAGGTAGTTCCTCTTTTAAACGGTAGCCATTTAAACATTCAATAACTATAGCGGGTTCATCACTTTTGAGTAATGTATTGTAAAAACCTGCGGCTTTTACCATATTTCTAGGTACAAGAATATACATACCGCGTAACAAATGAATAATACCACCCATTTGAGAGCCAGAGTGCCAGATACCTTCTAAACGGTGGCCTCTTGTTCTAATAATTAATGGCGCTTTTTGTTGCCCTACAGTTCTGTATAATAAAGTAGCCAAATCGTCGCTCAGGGTTTGTAAACCGTAGAGAACATAGTCTAAATATTGAATTTCGGCAATTGGTCTTAATCCCCTTAAAGCCAAACCAATTCCTTGACCTACAATGGTAGCTTCTCGAATGCCTGTATCGGCAATTCGCAATTCGCCATATTTAGCTTGCAAGCCTTCCAGTCCTTGGTTTACATCTCCAATAGCTCCTGTATCTTCTCCGAAAATTAAGACTTCGGGATATTTAGAAAACATTACATCAAAATTTTCTTTCAGAATAACTCTACCATCTACTTTTTCTGAAGCCTCAGTATAGGTAGGTTTTATTTCTTTAATATTTGTTGCTTTAGTAGGTAAATCGCTATGTAGATGAGAACTAAATTTCGGTTGTACTTGCTCATAGTAAGTGTCTATCCATTGAATTAAAGCACTTTTAGCTTCATTGTTTTCCCCTAACAAGTAACGCAAAATTTTTCTAGCTTTCGAAAGTAAATCTTTTTTAATCGGTTCTTCAACGGCTATTAAATCGTTTTTAATTTTTGATATAAAAACTTTATTAGGACTGCTGCTTGCTACATTTTCTAAAATAGAAACGAGTGTTTTCTTAGCTTGTTTGTGTGGCTCTAAAAACTCGTTCCAAGCTTCTTTTTTTGCATTACGAACTAGTTTTTTTAAGTCTTTCTCAACAATTTTTAAATCTTCGTCAGTAGCGATACCTATTTCAAGAATCCATTCTCTAAAACGTTTGTTACAATCGTTATCTTTTTCCCATTGTAAACGTTCTTCGCTTTTGTAGCGCTCATGCGAACCAGAGGTTGAATGTCCTTGTGGTTGGGTTAATTCTTTTACATGAATGAGTACAGGAACATGCTCCTCACGCGCAATATCAGAAGCATTTTCATAAGCGTGAATAAGTGCGGTATAATCCCAACCATTCACTTTCAAAATTTCGTAACCTTTGTCTTTTTCTGTTCGTTGAAAACCTTTTAAAATTTCAGAAATATCTTCTTTTGTAGTTTGATGCTTTGCATGAACAGAGATGCCATAATTATCATCCCAAACACTTATAACCATGGGTACTTGCAAAACCCCAGCAGCGTTAATAGTTTCAAAAAAATGACCTTCGCTAGTGCTTGCATTACCGATGGTACCCCAAGCTACTTCGTTTCCATTGTTAGAAAAATTAGTGGTATCGATACCCTTTACATTACGATATATTTTTGATGCTTGCGCCAAACCTAATAATCTAGGCATTTGACCAGCTGTTGGAGAAATATCTGCACTACTATTTTTTTGTGCGGTTAAATCTTTCCAAGAACCATCTTTATGTAAGCTAGAAGTCGCAAAATGCCCGCCCATTTGTCGACCAGCACTCATGGGTTCTTTCTCTAAATCGGTCGTAGCATACAAGCTATGAAAAAATTCTTTAGCGCTTAATAGGCCTAAAGCCATCATAAAAGTTTGGTCTCGGTAGTAACCACTTCTAAAATCACCGTTTTTAAAAGAACGAGCCATAGCTAATTGTGGTAGCTCTTTACCATCACCAAAAATACCAAACTTAGCTTTTCCTGTAAGTACTTCACGCCTGCCTAATAAACTACATTCTCTGCTAAGTACAGCTATTTCATAATCTTTAAGGATTTGAACTTTAAAATCATCAAAAGAAATATCATTGCTAGATTGTAGATTAACTTTCATTTTTGGTATTTATAATTTTCACAAAAATATCAAAATAGATTGAATTTAGCAATCCAAAAGTTGTTATAAATCTTTAAGAATTATTAAATTATAGTAATTTTAAAGGATTACAATTATCATATTTTGAAATTATAATTCAAAAACTGAGAATATAGTAAATATTTAGAACCATTTTCTTGTAAAAAGACCTGTAAGAGTTCTAGGACTTAATGTTACAATAAAACGTATTTTTTCACCATAATCAGGTTGAGCAATCTCCCATCCGTTATTAGAATATACGGGAAAATATAATTCGAAAAAATCAGTCACTAAGTTTAAACGTATACCAGAATCATAAACAAACCTAGCACTTTCATTTCTATTTTTTATTAAACCCAGATCTCCATAAACCTCAATCCAACGCCAAACATTTACGCTGTTATTGGTTGTCATCATAAAACTGTTTGCAAAAGGATTATCTAATTTAGATTTAAAACCACCTTCTGCGATGATAATTTGTTGACTATAAATACCAGAATCTTCTGACCTTCCTAAAAAATTATAGTCGAATAAATAATCTGTAGGTCGGTCTAACGCAAAACTAAAAAAATCTGAATTTGTTTTGTTAGTGATAAATTTACCAACAAAAAAACGCGTGTTAAATTGCATATTGTTTTCGAATAATTTTCGATACTCCAAATTAAAAGAGACTTTACTAAAATTACTAGCATATTGTGCATCTGCAAACCAAGAAAAATAATTGATTATTCCGTTTCTGAAACTTGTAAAGCGTGCATTTAAAACGCTATAATCCGGTGGCGTTTCTAATTCTTCTAAACCCTCGCCAATACTTCTAAAAATGTTTACATGTCTCAACCTTAAAATATCTCTACGATCTGATCTAAAATCATCGGGTCTCCATCCAAAAATAATAGATGGGGTTACAGAAGAATATCTTGAGTTTTCTTGGAAATGAAAAGAAGAAGCGTTGAACGAATAATTTGAAAGATAAAAACCTGTTTTATTATGGTATTTTCTAAAGGCAAAACTTGCCGAACCCACCAGTGCATTTTCTCTGGTGGAATAACTAGGAGAGATATCATATAAAAATGGACGTTCTAAAAACGTTTTATTATAAATACGCATTGCTGGGGTTAAACCATCATATAAATTGAACCTTATGGTTGGTACATAAAATATTTGGTTATAAAAGGGGTCTTCAGTATCCTTAAAAAACTGAAATTTAAGTTTTCTATTACTTGAGAAAAAACCGCCCAGAGATTTCCAATTATCACGCTGATTAAATTCAGGAATTTTTTGATCGTAATTCAATACTAACTTATCTTCGTTAGAAGTCGGAATTGCAACTATTTTTGTACTGTCAATACCTGTAAACCAGTACTGCGAAACTACAGAATCATTTTTTAATCCGAATAAAGAAATAGGTACATCGGTACCTGTTTTATTTTTTAGTGTTACTTGTAAGGAGTCTGTTGTTTTAGTTACTTTTTTAATTTTAAAATCAATTCTTTCATTGGTACTTACATATTCATTTAAAAACCAGGTAATGTCTTTATCAACATTTAAGTCTAATATTTTTTCAAAATCTTTAGAAGAAACAGGTCGCAATTTATATTGAGCATAAAAGTCTTTAATACTGTTATCTACTTTATCTTTACCTACATAATTAGCCAAAAAAGATAATCCAGCTCCAGCTTTATAGCGATTCCCTATTTTTTGATTAAATTTTAAAAGTGAATCGTTTGAAGTTGTTAAAGGCTGATCTATATTTTTCCGTGCGGCATACATATAAAGTAGCGGATATTGTTCTGTAAACTTAATTTTTGCAAGATTATAGGTTCTAAATCCCCAAATATTAGAAAGCTTACCCAACATTTTTTGATCAGGATAATACTTCTCAACATAGGTAATCATCATATAATTAACCAAAGCATCAATTACATATTTTTCTTTTCTAGGGTCTAGAAAAAGGGTTTCAACTAAAAAACTATTTAATGCTGTTTTTAGAAATTTTAATTCGAATTGAAATTGATTTTCATAAGGCCTTATAAATGATGGTAATTGGTTAATACCATATAAAGGATCTTTATTATAATCTACGGTGCTCACTAATAGCTCTGTATGAGGGTAGTTCCCTAAATGTTCTTGAATAAAATCTGTTACTTTACCAATTGCTATAGTTTTAGATATTTGATCGAATTTGACTACGTTAATATCTGTATTTACCGTAATATGATCTGTGGCGTGTTTTGTATAATACGTGTATGGAGCAATAATTAAATCGCAGCTTTTGCGGTAATCGCCACGTAGAGTAATTTCGTTAGCATCTTCTAATTCTGTACTACTTTCTTTCTCAAAATTTGAAACCAAAAAAAGATTCTTTGGATACTTTAAGGTGATATCTGTATTGGTGATTCCAGTATATAAATCTTCTAAATCTTTGTTAGAATAAAGATGCCATTGCCCGTCATAAACGGCGGGAGTTAAATACCAATCTTTTAAATAATATTCGTTTTTTGAACTATACCCAAATAAGGTGAATTTATTTGGTGGAAGCTGAACTTGATAAGTAAAGTTTAGCGTTGTATATTGGTTTGGTGCAAGTTTGGTGTTTAATTTTATTTTTAGAATATCATCTTCTGAACCTCGTTCCCAAGCTAGTACCGAAAACTTATCATCTATAACTGCATAAATTTTTGTAAAACCTCTTTCTTCATCTTTAGCTAAATGAAAACTTTTTTTAAACTCTTCTTCAAAACGTTTTGCTAAAGGTGTTTTTTTATTGCTATATGCATTTGCCCAGTCATTAAAATAAAGTACTTCTAAAGTGTCTAAAGAAGTATTTAAAAACTTAAATTCTTGAATTATGTTTATTGTTTTAGAACTGTCGTTTAGCGTAGCATTTATTTTATTATTGTGCTGCGCAGTAGACCATTGGCAAAACAAAAGCAGTGCAATGGAATAAAAATAAATTAAATTAAAACGACATTTCTGACTAAACATATATCCTTAAAAATTAGGACTATGAAGATGTCCTTTGTAGAAGTTATCAATTATCGCCACAATTTCTTCTTTTGTATCTACTAATTGAATTAAATCTAAATCTTTAGGACTTATATTACCCGCTTTTAGCATCGTATTTTTTACCCATTCGAAGAGGCCTTCCCAAAATTCAGTACCAACCAAAATAATAGGAAATTTTTCAATTTTATTCGTTTGTATTAATGTAATTGCTTCAAAAAGTTCATCTAAAGTACCAAATCCTCCTGGCATTACTACAAAACCTTGACTATACTTAACAAACATTACTTTTCTCACGAAAAAGTAATCAAAATCTAAACTTTTATCACGATCAATATAAGGGTTATCATGCTGTTCAAAAGGTAAATCAATATTTAAACCAACGGAAGTTCCACCAGCCAAATGTGCACCACGGTTTCCTGCTTCCATAATTCCTGGCCCACCGCCTGTAATAACGCCATAACCAGCTTCTGCAATACTTTTAGCTACATCCACCGCTAATTGGTAGTATTTATCGCCCTCTTTTGTTCTAGCCGAACCGAAAATAGATACACATGGGCCAATCTGACTCATTTTTTCATACCCATTTACAAATTCACCCATTATTTTAAATAATGCCCAAGAATCGTTCGTTTTTATTTCGTTCCAGCCTTTATGATGTTGTTCTTTTCTCATGTGTTGTGATTATGCTTTATTCGATACTTTGAATAAAAAACTTAAAATTTTAATTTTTAGTACTTTGAGTCTCACAAACCTAATTCTTTTCTCAGAAACTTTGCGGTATAACTCTTTTTATCTTTACAGACGGCTTCTGGTGTGCCTTCTGCGACAACCATTCCGCCACCTTTGCCTCCTTCGTAGCCTATATCGATTAAATAATCGGCTATTTTTATGACATCCATATTGTGCTCAATAACCAGTATGGTGTTTCCTTTGTCTACTAAGGTGTTCAAAACTTCCATTAAAACCCGAATATCTTCAAAATGAAGTCCCGTTGTAGGCTCATCTAAAATATAAAATGTATTACCTGTATCTCTTTTTGATAGTTCGGTGGCTAATTTAATTCTTTGCGCTTCACCACCAGACAAAGTAGTTGATTGTTGCCCTAAAGAAATATAGCCCAGCCCTACATCTTGTATGGTTTTTACTTTTCTATAAATTTTAGGAATCAATTCAAAAAACTCAACCGCCTCGTTTATCGTCATGTCTAATACATCGGCAATAGATTTTCCTTTATAGCGAATCTCTAAAGTTTCTCGATTAAAACGCTTACCATTACACGTCTCACATTCTACATAAACATCAGGTAAAAAATTCATTTCGATAACCCGAAGTCCACCACCTTGGCAAGTTTCACAACGGCCACCTTTTACATTAAAACTAAATCGACCAGGTTTGTAACCTCTAATGGCCGCCTCGGGAGTTTTTGTAAACAAGGTTCTGATTTCACTAAAAACACCGGTATACGTTGCTGGGTTTGATCGTGGTGTTCTGCCAATTGGCGACTGATTAATATCAATCACTTTATCTATATGCTCTAAACCTGTGATTTTTTTATACGGTTTCGGAATTTTAACCCCATTAAAATAATGGGCATTCATAATGGGATAAAGGGTTTCGTTGATTAATGTAGATTTACCACTACCCGAAACTCCGGTAACTCCAATTAATTGACCCAAAGGCAATTTGATACTTACATTTTTTAAATTATTACCTGTACAACCGGTTAAAGTGATGCTTTTTCCGTTGCCTTTTCGACGCGTTTTTGGCACTTCAATTTTACGTTTTCCTGTAATATAATCGGCTGTAAGGGTGTTGAAGTTTTTTAAATCCGCTGGTTTTCCTTCGGATATAATTTCGCCACCAAATTTTCCTGCTTTCGGACCGATATCAATCACATGATCAGCGCGTTCAATCATGTCTTTGTCGTGTTCCACAACGATAACAGAGTTGCCTAAATCTCTAAGTGATTCTAAAGACTTTATTAAACGTTCGTTATCGCGTTGGTGTAAACCTATACTTGGCTCGTCTAAAATATACAATACACCTACTAATTGCGACCCTATTTGTGTTGCCAGTCGAATTCGTTGCGCTTCACCACCAGAAAGAGATTTAGAACTACGATTTAAAGACAAATAATCTAAACCAACATCTAATAAAAACTGGATTCTTGTACTGATTTCTTTTATAATTTCTTCAGCAATTTTAAGCTGATTTCCGTCTATCTTTTTAGGCAGGTTTTTAAAGAATTTAGCTAGTTCTGTAATATCTAAATTTGCTAATTCTGAAATATTTTTTTCATCTACCTTAAAATTTAACGATTCTTGTCGCAATCTTGAACCTCCGCAAGCGGGACATTCAATTTTATCCATATATTCCTTTGCCCAACGCTTTATGGAAGTAGATTCAGCCGCATCAAACTGATTTTTTATAAAGTTTGAAATTCCTTCATAATCAATTTTATACGTACGTTTTACGCCTAAGGTTTTTGAATCAATCACAAAAGTTTCATTGGAACCATTTAAAAGTACATTTAAGGCTTCTTTAGGAAGTTTTTCGATAGCATCCGTCAATTCAAAATCATAGCGCTGCGCAATAGTTTCGATTTGTTTAAACGCCCACGATTTTTTATAAGGCCCTAAAGGCGCAATACCACCAGCTTTGATTGATAATTTTTTATCAGGAAAAATTTTAGATTCATTTACTTCATACACATGCCCCAAACCGCTACAGTCCGCACACATCCCTTTTGGAGAATTAAAAGAAAAGGTATTTGGTTCAGGGTTTGGATATGAAATTCCTGTTGTAGGACACATTAAATCACGACTAAAATAGCGCGCTATTTTTTCGCCTTCTTCTAATACCATCAACACATTTTCGCCACTATACATAGCTGTATTTATGCTTTCAGCTAAGCGTTTATCAAAATCTTCTGTATCGATTACTTTTAATCTGTCGATAACTATCTCAATATCATGAACCTTGTAACGGTCCACTTTCATGCCTTTAACAATATCTTTTACTTCACCGTCTACCCGAACTTTTACAAAGCCTTGTTTTGCTATCTGTTCAAATAATTCGCGATAGTGCCCTTTTCTAGATTTAATTACCGGTGCTAAAATGTTTATTTTTTTTTCTAAATACTCATTTTTAATTAAGGTTCGAATTTGCTCGTCGTTATAACTTACCATTTTTTCGCCTGTATTGTAGCTGTATGCATCACCAGCACGGGCAAATAGTAAACGTAAAAAATCATAAATTTCGGTAATGGTACCCACCGTAGATCTTGGAGATTTTGAAGTGGTTTTCTGTTCAATAGCAATTACTGGCGAAAGTCCGTCAATTTTATCAACATCAGGCCGTTCTAAACCTCCTAAAAACTGCCTAGCATAAGCTGAAAAAGTTTCAATATAACGGCGTTGACCTTCGGCGTAAATAGTATCAAAAGCAAGTGAAGATTTACCACTACCTGAAAGTCCTGTAATAACTACAAGCTTTTCTCTAGGAATGGTAATATCAATGTTTTTAAGGTTATGAACGCGAGCGCCTTTAACCTCTATATTTTCTTCGTAATTTATCATTTTTTCTATAGCAAGGTTGCAAAAATACGATTTTGACTTCTAAAATAGAAGTTCAGTCGATTTAGTTTTTTTGAAATAAAAATTTCATGAAAACAAATATCATTCTTGGGTTTTATAGTAACGATTAAAATACCTAAAAGCAGCATTATTTTTTAAATCGAAATGCTTAACATAAATTAGCATTTTAATATTAATTAATTATCATGCAATTATTAGGAATAGGATCTAGAATAAAACATCCCGAATTTGGAAAAGGAGTTGTTACCAATGTAACGTCAAAACATTATTGGGTTACTTTTATTGAAAAAGGTTTAGAAACTATTGAACTAGATACCGAATTTGAGGTTATTGAAGCCTTAGAAGACGATGTCGATACCATTAGTTTTTCCGAGGTGGAACAATCCTTAATTACTATTTTAAGAAAATGGAGTGATACAAGTTCCGTGACACCAATTGCTGATAAATGGAGAGGTGGATCTTTAGTTTTACAACCAAGTGATAATAATTTGTCTAACAAAGAGATTCCCATTGATACCTTTTTTCATAAAATAGTAATGGTTCGTGATCGGATTCGGGTAATGGAACAAAAAATAAACGCCAGCAACAATTTAGACGACCAAGAAAAGGTTGATTTACAACAATACATTACCAGAATTTATGGTAGTTTAACCACTTTTAATGTGTTGTTCAAAAACCAAAGTGACCATTTTGTTGGCGATAAATCCAAATAATGATTTAGTATTAAGTACCGAGTATAAAGTATTAAGACAACATAAAATGCAAAATTAGAAATACGAAATAATAGAATTACCACGAAAGCATGCAACAAGTTTTATTATCAAAATTGAAAGTCTGAACTTGCCATTTTTAATTTTTATTTTTTCATTAAAAATCAAACCGCCTCTTTCTTCTCACTTAAATATTTCCAATAGCGTTTTGGAACGTGTTGGTTGTGTAATTTCAAATTAATGCGAGATTTAATGTTGGTGCTTTTAAAGTAATTATTCCAAAGATCTTGATAGTCATATTCTGCATTGGTAAAGGCACTACTTTTATTGATGCTGTTCGTATGAATTTCGTTCAAATCTAACGTAATAATTTCAACAGAATTTAAATCATAGAACAAGCCATATTTACGTTTTACATCATAAATAAGCCATTGTTGGTCTGCATAACGCGAACGAAAATGTTTTGAAATTAAAGGCAATACATCAAAATCGGGTTCTATATTAGCGAAATAAATACTGTCTTTAGTAAGCTGAAAACGAACAAATGCCTCCATTCTATGCTTTTCTCTTCCGACAGATTTCGCTAACTGACTAATTCGTAAAACGGTGTCATCAGAAAAATTCAAATGCATAAATTCTGTTTTAGAAAATAATTTTTGAATATACCGATAGAGTAGGAGTTCTCTATTTTTTGTTTCACTTAAAAAAGTAAAATAGATGTTCTTAATTGCTATATTACTTTTCTTTTCAATACCGCTCCAAACCCTTTTAGCTTTATCCATTTCAGTAAAAACAATTTCAGTTTCTGAGAATAAACCTCTTTGCACATCAGAGTTCTTTTGAATATCTGCTATCTGAATTCGTTCATCAAAAGCTTTAAAGACGCAGGTTAAGAATCCATTAAAACTTCCATCGTAAATTAAAATTTTTGCTTCTCTCATAACAATTATTTTTTTATTCCCTTGAAGAAGGGAATCTCATAATTAATCACTTTTATCATTTCCGCAAAGGCGGAAATCTCCTAATTTAAAACGTTTAATTGATTCCCAGCGAAGACGGGATTCTGAATAATCTAATTAATATTTTATTAAATGCTTGAAGTAAAATGGTCAAAAGTCTAAATGGGTAATAGATTAGACGATAAACCCTCTAATCCAAAATTCTTTGTCCTATATTTCCTTTTTGAAACGATACATTATAACGTATTTTAATAGCTTTCTTAATCCTACTTTTGAACTCTACAAAACCGTAACCAAGATTTAAAATAGCAAATCGACCTTTTTCTAAATAAGCATGTGACTGTTTCATATCGTTTTTGATTAATTTAGTTTATTGTTTTTTTCTTTAATTAAATAGCGACAATTGGTTGCTGTATTGATTTCTAAATTTTCCTTGAGAATTCTGTAAAATCAAGCCTTTAATTTGGGAAGCTTGCAAATCTTTTTGAGAATTATTAGTATCACAAACCATAAAATATTTTGCTCGGTTTAGTGCAACACCAATCTTTTTGAGATGTTCCCAATTTAATCGTCTAAATTTTCTAGCTTGTATAATTTTATTTACAGAATACATCCCTAAACCTGGTATTCTTGCCAACATTCTTGGTTCAGCTGTATTGACATCAATCGGAAAATCATTCAAATTACGCAATGCCCATCCTAATTTTGGATCTATATCTATATCTAAATTCGGGTGCTTTTCGTTTAATATTTCTTGAACACTAAAACCGTAAAACCGAAGTAACCAATCTGTTTGGTATAATCTATTTTCACGCAACATCGGTACTTGCGAACCAAAGGCTGGTAAACGAACATCATCAGCAACAGGAACATAACCCGAATAATAAACCCGTTTCATGTTATAATTTTTGTAATAATGAACCGCAGAGTACATAATATCTTTATCTGATTCGCCTGTAGCCCCAATAATCATTTGAGTACTTTGACCAGCCAGAGCATATTTAGGGGTGCTTTTTATAATTTTCTTCTCGGCTTGGTATTGAATAATTTCATTCTTAACCTTCAACATGGGTTTAGTGAAATCTTCGTGTTTTTTATCGGGTGCTAACAATTTAAGTCCGGAAATAGTTGGGACCTCAATATTAACCGATAAACGATCGGCATACAAACCAGCTTCTCGCATTAATTCATCACTAGCACCAGGTATCGATTTTAAATGGATATAGCCATTAAATTTTTCTTCTAATCGTAATTTTTTAGCCACAGCGACTAAACGTTCCATGGTGTAATCAGCGCTTTTAAAAATACCAGAGCTTAAAAAAAGACCTTCAATATAATTTCTACGATAAAAATTAATGGTCAAATCCACCACTTCTTGAATTTTAAAACCAGCTCTTTTTATGTCGTTGCTTTTTCTGGTAACACAATAGGCGCAATCGAAAATGCAATGGTTAGTCAATAGTATTTTCAACAACGAAACACAACGACCGTCTTCTGTGTATGTATGACAAATGCCCATCCCAGAACTATCTCCTAAGCCCTTATTGGTATTCGTTCGTTTACTACCACTACTAGAACACGACACATCATATTTGGCTGCATCAACTAAAATGTTCAATTTTTCTTTTATTCTTTCGAAGGACATACGCTCGCTTTGTAATTAATCCAAATTTATGGAATATTTCCTAATTATGGAAATATTCCATAAAATATTTTGGATATAATCCAAAAAGCGTATATTTGGTTGAATTACAGGACTATTTTTATGGAAAATGAACTAACATTAAAGCGATTTATTGATATACGACGCGACTTAGGCTTTACCCAGGCAGAGTTTGCAGCGCTTTTGGGTGTCTCTAACACAACAGCCGATATAGAACGCGGAAGAACAAAATTATCTGGTAAAATTGTGGTAGAATTATTTAAACAGTTTAAAATAAATCCGCTTTGGCTTTTTGGCGATAGTGAAAATAAATATTTAGAAAGTTCCAATACCAGCGTAATTCCGAAAGTAGTTACCGTAAGTAATTCCGACAATGAAAACATGGTATTAGTCAATGCGAAAGCTGCTGCAGGGTATCCACAAAATATACAAGATACTAGTTGGTACCAACAATTGCCAGCGTTTGATTTACCGATCCCTGAATTTAGAAATGCCACCTACCGAGGTTTTCAAGTAGAAGGCGATAGTATGTTGCCTAATTTAAAACCTGGTGATTGGGTTTTAGCAAGAGCGATAGAACATATTGATGATGTGAGTCCGAATAAAATATATGTGGTGGTGTTGCAAGACGCTGTCTTGGTGAAGAAAGTCATCAAAAAACCTAATTCTAACAATGTTACTTTAGTTTCTTTAAATGAAACCTATCCACCCTACGAGATTAAACCTTTTCAAATTCAAGAAATTTGGCAGGTAAATAGTAAAATTACGTTTGGAGTCGATGCCACTACCGAAACGGGACTTCTACGACAATTACAAGAGTCTATGGAAGAGTTGAAGAGCCAGTTGAAGAAGGTCTAAATGCCTAAATAGCGCTTTAAAATCTTAAAAACTAGCAATTTTACTACCTAAAGGTAAATGCATTTGTAAGAGGTATCTTCCTTAACTGAAACCTGAAAAGAGCTGTTTGCAGGTACTTCAAAAGAATCGAAGGCTACGTAATGTACAAAATCTTCTGACTCTTTTAAACGCACAAGCATTTCTCCTGAAATTACGGTCATGATTTCCACACAATTCGTTCCAAAAGTATAATCACCAGGAGCCATAACACCTATGGTTGCTTTACCTTCTTTATTATTAAATGCGATCGATACTACATGGTTATCGAAATAGGTATTTGTTTTAAACATATTTTTATTTTGTCAGTTTTAATTATACGCCCGAACGTCTCCCATACTTAATGTTACAGGTCCTAATTTATGTGATGAAGGCAAAAAGGCCCCATTTTTCATAACTTTCCAATCGTCCCAAGAAGCTTCTAGACCACCAATAGGGATAATTTTAACCCACATTTGATAACTTATAGGGAATCCGTTTGGTTGTAATTTCCAAAGATAAGAATCTCCTGGCGTTGTACCACCAGACGAATAGGTGACTAATAAACCCTCTGAACCATCTTCAAAAGCTACTAAACTTCGTGTTGTTCCTTTATCAAATACTTTAAATGGTGCAACTAGCCAAAAGGAATCATTGTTAAAAAAGTCAGTTGCTTTTTGAATCAAATCTGCTTTTGAATCACCCAAAACTTCTTTAGCATCTTTAAAAACCTGACTAGCTTGGGGATTACTTAAATTTAAATTTACAATATTATCACCCCATTTTACATCAACTTTTCCGTTTACTTTATCCCATTTGTATTCGTGTGTGCCTCCAGCAAAAGACCATTCTATAAATTGAGTTTGCGTATACGCATCATACTGAATAGCTTTCAACATTTTTTGTGCTAAAATATCTGCTTGTTCAGGTTTTGATCCTTCTGGCAAAGCTTGGTTATAAACCAAATACAAAATCGCAAATGCCATTAACAGCAAAGCGATGAAACCCAATGCTACTTTAAGAAGTATTTTAAAAATTCTTTTCATATTTTTTTGCTTTGCGCTAAGTGGTAAACGCGTTGCGCTTTATTTAATTTATTTGTTGGACACAAATATCACGAATTTACTCGAATTTTGACTAAATAAACAGGCATCCACTTCCTACATTTGAACTAAGTGTATTAATTTGTGTGTAAAAGTCGAATGTCCAAAGTTTGGGAATACTTCCCCCGTTTATTTTCCATCAATCATTAACGAACAACCATCAACGGAGACAACCATCAACGAACAACAAAAAACAAACAACAATTTTTAATTAATACCCAACCGCCGCATCATCACCACGCTTATCTGCGCCACCTTCTAGTTTTCCATTAGGTAGTACCAAAATAGCATCTACCTTACCAATAATAGGGGTGTTTTCTTCATTAATCAAATATTCTTTTGCTTTTAAGGCTTTCATAGTCTCTTGGGGAAACCCGTTTGGTTCAAAAACAACCATATCAGGTAACCACTGATGGTGAAATCTTGGTGCATTTACTGCCTCTTGCATACTCATGTTATATTCATAACTATTTAAAATCGTTTGTGCTACGGCAGTAATTATTGTAGAACCACCTGGTGTGCCAACAACCATCCATAATTTTCCATCTTTTTCTACAATCGTAGGCGTCATGCTACTCAGCATTCTTTTTTCTGGCGCAATACTATTTGCCTCCGCTCCCGTTAGTCCAAATACATTAGGAACACCTGCTTTTGCACTAAAATCATCCATTTCATTATTCAAGAAAAATCCTAATTCATCACTATATAATTTAGAGCCAAAATTGGTATTTAAAGTGGTGGTAACCGAAACAGCATTACCCTCAGCATCAATAATAGAGTAGTGGGTGGTTTCCATACTTTCCACAATCTGTACTTTTCCGTGGGACACATCGTCAGATTTTGTGGCTTTATCAAAAGAAAAACTCTGCATACGTTCCTTTAAATAGGCATCACTTAATAAAACATCTAATGGAATATCTACAAAATCAGGATCGCCTAAATAAAAATTTCTATCGGCATAAGCACGGCGCGATGCCTCTGTAAATAACTGGATAGTTTTAACAGAATTGTGACCGAAATCACCAATGTCATAAGGCTCAATCATTTTAAATATCTGTTGCATAGTGACCCCTCCGCTACTAGGCGGACTCATAGAAATAACTTTTAAATCTTTATATTTAAATACTACAGGTTGGCGCCATTGCGCTTCGTATTTTTCTAAATCTTCTACTGTAACATAACCTCCTTTTGCTTGAATATAGTTCGCTAATTTTTCGGCTACTTCACCTTTATAAAATCCATCTCTGCCTTTTTCCATAATAGTTCTCAAGGTTTTTGCTAATGCAGGATATTTGATGATATCGCCTTCTTTATAGACCGTAGCAAATTTTGTAGAATCACTATTTACTTCCATAAAAACATCTCTATAATAGGCTAATCTTTTGGCCTGATCGGCTGTTACGACCACGCCACGCTCCGCTAGTTCAATTACCGGAGTTATAATTTCTTTTAAAGACAATTTTCCAAACTTTTTGTGTACCTCAATAACACCCGCAATAGCTCCTGGAACACCCACTGCTGTTGCCCCTTTGGTGCTCATATCAGGAATAACGTTTCCCAAAGAATCTAAATACATGTTTTTATGGGCTGACTTTGGTGCTTTTTCTCTATAATCTAAAGCGCCAAAATCGCCATCACTTTTACGATACACCATAAAGCCGCCACCACCAATATTACCTGCAACCGGATAGGCAACAGCTAGCGCTAATTGTGTTCCGACCATCGCATCAAAAGCATTACCGCCTTTTTGCATAATATCAGAGCCAATTTTTGAAGCTTCTTCTCTGGCAGAAACTACCATAGCTTTTTCCGCTACTAAACCCGTAGGCATTGGCGCTTGCTTTTTACATTGTATGGATAAAAGCAGTACCACAACTAAATAAAGGTATTTTTTCATTGTATAAGTTTGATTTAAAGTGAATTGTATTTTTGTTTTGAAAAATCGATTAATTCTTGAAAAAAAGAGGTGAATTCTTTTTCAAATTCATTATAATGCTCTTCTAAATCTAAAATAGCAAAATTCATTTTAGATTTGTTTTTTGTCCGTCGATTCATTCCTTGTAACACATTACCAATTCCCTCTAAGTTCGCATAATTTAGAATCCAATTATCGCTAATCATATAAGGCATCATGTGTTTAGTGGTGTCAGGTAAAATAGCATAATTATCTTCTAATAAGTCGTAAAAATTATCAACAAATTCGGCTAATGGAATATCAGAATAATCCTTCCAGTTTTTAGCTAAAAAATGGTCGTAAAAAATATCGACAATAATACCGCTATAATGACTGTAATTTTCATGAAGTTTTTTGGTACTGAGTCTAACTGTTGGGTGTGCGTCTGTAAACGTATCAATATGTCGGTGCAGTTTAATTCCTTTTTGGACTCTTTCAGGTAAGTGTTTAAACTTATTTCCACGAATACTATCGGCGATAAAGTTGCCAATAGTGATTTCGTTATCATTGAAAGAAAGATAAATATGGGCCAAAAAATTCATAAAATCGTTGAAAAGACTATTAATGTCGAAATTACAAATAAGTACAATACCTTTTAGTCTGAACCGTTTATATTTGCAAAAACTTTAAAGTAATTATGACACTAATCAAATCAATTTCAGGAATAAGAGGTACTATAGGTGGTAAACCAGGCGATAATTTAACACCAATTGATGCCGTAAAATTTGCAGCTGCTTACGGAATATGGCTTAAAGGATACACCAAAACCGATAAAAAACTAAAAGTGGTTATTGGTAGAGATGCACGTTTATCTGGAGAAATGATTCAGAATTTAGTTGTTTCTACTTTAGTTGGTTTAGGTATTGATGTAATTGATTTAGACCTTTCAACCACACCAACGGTTGAAATTGCTGTTCCTTTAGAAAATGCTGATGGCGGAATTATTTTAACCGCAAGCCATAATCCTAAACAATGGAACGCCTTAAAACTCTTAAACGAAAAAGGAGAATTTTTAAATGCCGCAGAAGGTGCTTTAATTCTTGAAATTGCAGAGAAAGAAGATTTTAATTTTTCTGAGGTTGATGATTTAGGGGAAATTACAAGAAACGATTCGTATATCGACATTCATATTGATGAAGTGCTTGATTTACCACTTGTTAATGCAGACACGATTCGCGCAGCAAAATTTAAAGTCGTGGTTGATGGCGTAAATTCTACGGGAGGTATTGCTATTCCAAAATTATTAAAAGAATTAGGGGTTGAAGTGGTGGAATTGTATTGCGACCCTACAGGTCATTTTCCGCACAATCCAGAACCTTTAAAAGAGCATTTGGGTGATATTTGTGCACTTGTGTTAAAAGAAAAAGCAGATTTCGGAATTGTGGTGGATCCAGATGTTGATCGTTTGGCTTTTATTAGTAATGATGGCGAAATGTTTGGCGAAGAATATACTTTGGTGGCTTGTGCTGATTATGTATTAGGAAAAACCAAAGGCAATACAGTATCTAACTTATCATCTTCCAGAGCACTAAGAGATATTTCAGAAAAGCATGGTGGAACGTATGAAGCCGCAGCTGTTGGGGAAGTAAATGTAGTAACAAAAATGAAAGCGAACAATGCCATTATTGGTGGCGAGGGCAATGGCGGTATTATTTATCCTGAAAGTCATTATGGTCGTGATTCTTTAGTAGGTACAGCCTTATTTTTAATGTTGATGGCAGAAAAAGGTGGAACTGTGGCTGAATTAAGAGCTAGTTATCCATCATACTTTATGAGTAAAAAGAAAATAGAATTAACACCTGGTTTAGATGTTGATGCTATTTTAGAAGCTATGGCTATCAAATATAAAGATGAAGAAATTTCTACCATTGACGGTGTAAAGATCGATTTTCCTGAAAATTGGGTACATTTACGTAAATCGAATACCGAACCTATTATCAGAATTTATACCGAAGCAAAATCACAGCAAGAAGCAGATGGTTTAGCAGATAAGATTATTGGAGAGATAAAAGCAGTTGCTGGGTTATAAGTTTTGAGTTTTTATAAGTATTAGGTATAAAGTATTAAGACTACAAAAAATACGAAATTAGAAATACGAAGTATGAGGTACGAAGTATGAAGTACGAAGTAGGAAGTACGAAATTAGAAACAATGAAAAATAAGCTTACCGCTTAAAGCCTACAGCATAAAGCCATTAAAAAAGGGATTTATTTTTAAAAAAATCAATCCCTTTTTTAATGCTTGTCAGCCTTGTTTCTATGCTTCCAGCGCCTATGTGTCCATAAATAATAAGGTGGATTTTCGCGAATTTGCTGTTCTGTTAAGCGTAAAAATGTATCGGTGATTTCGTGTTCGGCGGTACTTTTTCCTGCGGTGGTAATGGGTATAAAAGTGGCTTCATAGAAACCTCTTTTTACTTTCACCACTTTTAAAAAAACTACGGCTAAGTCTAACTTACGCGCCATAGTTTCTGGACCGCTAAAAACGGGGACTTTAATTCCCATAAACTCCGTCCAATAGGGCGCTCTGTGCGCTTGTGGCGATTGATCGCTAACCATTCCGTAAATAGAATTTATATGTTCTTTATGATTTTTAACGACCGTTCTAACGGTTTCTTCTTGACTAATTAGAGTAGTGTTAAACTGAGCTCTAGTGCTTCTAATCCAACGATCAAAATAGGTATTTTTAATTTTTTGATACACCGCATACCCTTCAGATTGCACATAATTATTAATACTCACATTCCATTCCCAATTGGCGTAATGCGAACAAACAATCAATATACTTTTTGTTTTTTCAATTTCGAGAAGTACATCTAAATTAGTGACATGATACCGTTTTTTTACTTCTTCATTTGATAAGTTCATGGTTTTAATCATTTCCATAAACGTATCACATAAATGTGCATAAAAGGTACGTTGTATTTGCTTTAATTCTTGTTCAGATTTTTCAGGAAAAACTAAACTTAAATTTTTAAATACTACTTTTTTACGATAGCCTAAAATGGTATAAATTATAAAGAAAATAAAATCCGACAGCAAATAAACAACCCTGAATGGTAGTATAGAAATAAGCCAAATAATGGGATATGCCAGAATGAAAACGACTAATTGCATCTAAAAAAATATTTAGCAAATATAGCTATATTTGTAAGCAATTAGAAGAGTAAATACTATGTTTGATCAGATACATTATGCAACCTTGGGGATAATTGCCCTTAATGTTTTAGTTTCTTTAAAAGGTTTTAATGATAATACTTTTTTTGAGCGTTATAAATTTCAAGTGAAAGCAATAGAAATAGGTCAAAAAGATCGCATGTTTACTTCTGGTTTTTTACATGTAGACCTTTCGCATTTATTTTTTAATATGTTTACGCTTTTCTTTTTTGCACCAGTAGTTATTCAATGGTTAAATCCTATTCAATTTGTACTTATTTACGTGGTTAGTTTAGCAGCAGGGAGTTTATTAGCGATGGTTTTTCATAAAAACGAGCCTTATTATAGTGCGGTAGGGGCAAGTGGTGCCGTTACTGGAATATTATATGCTGCCATTTTGCTAGAACCACAAATGCGACTAGGTTTTATGTTTATTCCTATACCTGTACCGGCTTATGTTTTTGGGATAGGCTATCTGCTTTATTCTATTTACGGGATGAAAAGCAGAATAGGGAATATAGGCCATTCGGCTCACTTTGGTGGCGCAATTGGAGGTTATGTGTCTACACTTATATTTTTCCCCAGTCTTTTAGAAACAGATCTTTTAATGGTTGGTTTATTGGCCATTCCTATTATAGTACTTTTTGTTTTACAGAAAGCAGGAAAATTAAATTGACGTTTTGTAGTGTCTTTTCAATACTGTAGGGTATTTCATCGAAAAAATAACAGTTTTTATAACATTGTAAGGTAATAAGCGTTTTAGACTTAACCAAAATCTATAATTAAACCTACTTACAATGAAAAAAATTTCCCTTTCGCTATTGGCCTTAGTGCTAATAGTCTCTTCTTGCGCGGATGAAACTACCATCTTCGAAAATCAAAAAGACGATTTAACCGTTGAAGACAATCAAAGTTTTTTAGATCAAAGTATTAATCTAGACAATGCTGGTGTCCTGAATATTACTAGCGAAGAACAAATTACTGGAAAAACTTCAAAAAACGAAGATGAACTTGCTGGTAATTATCCGCTATCCTTAATTGCACAAATTATTCCTCCTAGTTTTAAGGGTGGTGAAAACTTAACGGCATCGCATGTTACTGTTGATGCTGATATTGCCTATGTTACTTATAATACCATTGATGATGTTTATGTTGGCGCTATTGATGCGATTAATATTAAAAATCCATTTCAGCCAAGAATAGTTTCTAGATTATATTATACGAATGCAGATATCAACTCTATAGCCTATGAAAATGGCTATATTTATATTGTTGGTGGTGTTGATGCTGAAAAATCAGTTAGAGCAACCACAAACTCTTTCGTTGCTAAAATTCCATCTTCAAACGGATTTATTGATATCAATGGTGGTATAACCTATGGTTTTCAAAATGGTTTTGTAGGAACCGACATTGCTATTTTAGACACTAAATTATTCGTATCAAGCGGTAAAGACGGTTCTTTATCGGTATATGATAAGAATAATTTAAAAACGCTTAACGATATGCCTTTTAAAGATTTACGTTCAGTAGCTTCAAAAAACAACACTATTGCTGTTTTAGATGCGAGTTCAGGAGTTCATATACTTGATGAAAACTTAATGCTTTTAAAAGAAATCGCTATCAATGGTGATTTTGGAATTGCAGACAAACGGACTTTAGATTTTTCAGACGATCGTGTTTTTGTTTCAGAAGGCGCTAAAGGTGTTGGTGTATATGAAATTAGCTCTGGAAATTTAATAAGTACTATTCCAATTTTACTTAATCCGGAAGGATCAAATACGACCGATAATGTTACGAATGCGGTTTCATTAAATGAAGGAATTATATTAATGGCCAATGGTGGTGCTGGTTTGTCTTTATCAGAAGAAACATCTAATACGGCTGAACCTGTAGGTATTATTGATTTAGAAGGTTCTATCAACTATGTAGTGTCAAAAGGCGATTTTATATTTGCTGCATCCGGTAAATCTGGTTTACAAATTATAAAAATGAATAAGCCTACAAGTAGCTTAGTAAATAAATGTGCCAACTTACCGATTTACAATGGTAGCGCTAATTTAAATGTAAACACAGAAGATGTACTTGCGTTTAGTGGTGCAAAACGTTTTTCATCTATAAATGTAAATAACCAATTATTACTTTGTGGATCATGGACGGTTGCTAACCAAGTTACTTTAAATGCAAATAGTATTTTTGAAATGAACGGCGTTTTAGTTGTTGGAAACAACAACAACCGAAAAAATATAACAGTTAATAACAATGCTGTTTTAAGAGTAGAAGGTACTTTAGTAATTTATGGTGATTTAGTTTTAAATGAGAATTCTACGATGGAATTTTTAGGTACAGACTCAAGGGTTTATATCACAGGATCGGTTAGAAAAGCGGCAACAGCAACAGTTAAAGGTACTTTTATTGATGAAGCAAACAAGTTCTAAAAACCTTAAAATTCTATAAAATAAAAGCCCGATTTGTTTTACAAATCGGGCTTTTTATCATCAAGGTTTTTTATAACTCCTAAAGCGTTGCGCCAAGTAACTCAGCAATTTTATTCTCTAGTGCTTCTCCTCTTAAATCTTTTGCAATAATAACACCATTTTCATCTAAAATAAACATAGCTGGTATAGCATTTACATTGTATAATTTTGCTATTTCATCAAAATACTGAACATTAGAAACTTGGTTCCATTCTAAACCATCTGCCGCGATAGCCTCTGTCCATTCCTCTTTAGTTTTGTCTAAAGAAACTCCTAAAATTTTTAATCCACTATCTTTATACTTCGTATAAATATTAACTAGATTAGGATTTTCTGCTCTACAAGGTCTGCACCAACCGGCCCAAAAATCAACAATCGTAATTTTTCCTAAAGCATCTTTTAAAGCTAATGATTCTCCTGTTGGCGTAGGCGCTGAAAAGTCTGGTGCCTTTGAGCCGATAGCCGTTACCTTATTTTTATCAGCAGAAGCTTTTATTCTTTTTGCCGCAGCGGTATTTTTTAGTTGTGGAGTTAAAGCTTCGAAAATGGCGTCTATTTCATTATCCGGAACCTCTTTTGTTTGTTGAAAACGCTCTAATAACATTACTGAAATTAATGCACTAGGGTTTTCTTTTGCAAAATTAATTTCAAAGTTTTTCGCTTCTTCTCTAAATTCTTTTAACTCTTCTTGAATAGC
>JANQTG010000178.1:0-10592 GCA_030731855.1 Cellulophaga sp.
TTTTATGTAGCGCTAAAAATTTTATTGTATTTTTAAGTTCATAGTTTTTTTAACTTAATGGAATAATAATGTCGAACATAATACTAAAAATATTTGAGTGAAAATTTAACAGCCGAAAGTCAATGTTATTGGTGTGGAGAAGCCGCATCTGGAACAGAATACGTAACACAAAATTTATTTCCTAAAGGTTTCCGAAAATAAAATGATTTAAAAAATAATAAGCTGATTACAGCCGAATTCAAAGAACAAAATAGACTGAAATCGCTAAATGGAACTATTAATTTTTTTATATAGTTAAATTGGTAAAATATTAAAAAATGGAATTTGATAAAGACATACTTTCTTTTTTAGAACCTAATTTATTAAATAAAATAATAGATAAATCACTTATTAAAGAGTTCGAAAAAGGAGCTGAAATTTTAAAAGAGAAACAGTATGTGAAAGTTTTACCTATTGTTCTTGAAGGTCTTGTTAAAGTATATTCAAGATTCGATGAAAAGGAATTGCTACTTTATTATATAGAACCTGCTCAAAGTTGTATCATGACTTTTTATGCCACACTAAAAAACACTCCTAGTAAAGTTTTTGCAGTTACAGAGGAACCCACAAAAGTGCTTCTAATCCCAGTGCAATACCTACCAAACTGGTTAAAAGAACACCCTGATTTTAATGCTTTATTCTACGATCAATTTAATTTACGTTATTTAGAGCTTTTAGATACCATTGGTCATTTATTAAATGATAAAATGGACAAAAGAGTGTACGATTATTTAAAAAAGAAGTCTCTTTTAATTTTTGAAGGCACATCAATTAAAATGAGCCATAATCAAATTGCAAGTGAGTTAGGTACGGCTCGAGAGGTAATTTCAAGGGTTTTAAAAAAGTTAGAAAGCAATCATAAAATATTTCAAGATGCTGAAGGTATTAAAATTATTGCTCCTTGGTGACCATAGTCACTGTATAGCTTTTAAAATAGCCCCATCTTTGCGTTGCAATAATGCACAAATTCAAAAAATTTAAAATAATGAAGAAAAACATGGGTTCAACAGATAAAATTATTAGAATAGTCATAGCTGTTATTATTGGAATACTTTACTTTACAGGAATAGTTTCAGGAATATTAGGGATAGTACTTGTGGTTTTAGCTGCTGTTTTTTTACTAACCAGCTTTGTAAGTTTCTGTCCTTTATATTTACCATTCGGTATTAAAACTTGTTCTATTAAAGAAAAGAAGTAATGTTTTTTTTCAATATTTGGCATCATTACAATGTTTTGTAGATTAAAAAGTAATGACATTCAGTAAAAAAGGCTTGTGAATAAAAATCACAAGCCTTTTTTAATACAGTAAGAATGAAAACTACATTTTCATCAACCACTGTTTCATATCAACATCTTTAGCGATAATAGCTTTTAAGTCGCTGATGGCTACACGTTCTTGTTCCATAGAATCTCTATGGCGAATGGTAACCGTTTTGTCTTCTAACGACTGGTGATCTACGGTAATACAAAAAGGCGTTCCGTTAGCGTCTTGTCTTCTATAACGACGGCCTACAGCGTCTTTTTCGTCGTAAGCCACGCTGAAATCCCACTTTAAATCCTCAACAATTTCGTTGGCCAATTCTGGTAAACCATCTTTTTTAACTAAAGGTAAAATAGCTGCCTTTGTAGGCGCCAATACTGATGGTAATTTTAAAACAGTTCTGGTAGTGCCATTTTCTAATGCTTCATCGACTAAAGAATTAGAAAATACGGCTAAAAACATACGGTCTAAACCAATGGAGGTTTCTACCACATAAGGCACGTAGCTTTTTTGCAAGTCGTTATCAAAATACTGTAATTTTTTACCCGAGAATTTCTCGTGTTGCGATAAATCAAAATCGGTTCTAGAATGGATACCTTCTAATTCTTTAAACCCGAATGGGAATTTAAACTCAATATCAGCAGCCGCATCGGCATAATGGGCTAATTTTTCATGATCGTGAAAACGATAGTTTTCTGCACCCATACCTAACGAAAGGTGCCATTTTATTCTGTTTTCTTTCCATTTTTCGTACCATTCTTGTTGTGTGCCTGGTTGAATAAAAAATTGCATTTCCATCTGTTCAAATTCGCGCTGGCGGAAAATAAACTGGCGTGCCACAATTTCGTTTCTAAAAGCTTTACCTACTTGCGCAATACCAAACGGAATTTTCATTCGTCCCGTTTTCTGAACGTTTAAAAAGTTAACGAAAATACCTTGTGCCGTTTCTGGTCGTAGGTACAAATCCATAGCACTATCTGCAGAAGCGCCAATTTTGGTACCAAACATTAAATTAAATTGCTTAACATCGGTCCAGTTTTTTGAACCTGAAATTGGGCAAACAATATCTAATTCGTCTATTAAATTACGAACATCTACTAGATCTTCATTTTCTAAAGATTTTCCCAAACGCTTAAGTGCCGTATCAATTTTTTCTTGATTTTCAAGAACTCGTGGATTGGTAGCTAAAAATTGTGCTTTATCAAAAGCATCGCCAAAGCGTTTTTCAGCTTTAGCGACTTCTTTGTCAATTTTAGCTTCTATTTTAGCCGCGTAGTCTTCTACTAAAACATCCGCTCTATATCTTTTTTTAGAATCTTTATTATCAATTAATGGATCGTTAAAAGCATCAACGTGCCCGGATGCCTTCCAAACCGTAGGATGCATAAATATGGCGGAATCAATGCCCACAATATTGTCATTCATTTGTACCATGGCTTTCCACCAGTACTCCCTAATATTTTTTTTGAGTTCAGCGCCATTCTGTGCATAGTCATACACAGCGCTTAATCCGTCGTAAATTTCGCTAGATTGAAAAACATACCCATACTCTTTGGCATGGGATAGTACTTTTTTAAATTGATCTTCTTGATTTGCCATGGGGCAAAAATAGAATATTACCCTAAAATGAAATAATTTATTTTAATTGAAATTCAGAACTAGCTAGTAATTTTTCGTTTTCGAAAATATTAAGGGTATATGTACCAGGTAGCAAAGAGCCTTCAGGAACTATAATAGATTCGCAAACACCTATTTTTTCACCCTTAAAAACAAAAACTACCTTTTTACTATAAGTATTTCCGTTTACGTTAATTGTCGTGGCGTTATTAGAAATAATAGCTTTATTTGGGTCTAAAAATTGAAGATAAAGTACTTTGTCTTCTTTTAAAACATTCAAATCTTCTTGTATAGTTACACATCCTTTTAAACGTGAAACGGTTGAAGCTTTATTGGTTTGTATTGGGCTACCACTTCTCATTCTGAAACTAGTACCTTCAGGGTCTTCTAGTCTTAAATAGCTTTTTATACGTAACTCTTCACTAATTTTTTTATTTAATCTTCGCTGGGCGGCTTCGCTTTCTTCTAGGCTTGCAGTTTTATTTTCAAGCTTTTCCATCTCGCGTTTAGTAGTGTTATACTTTTCTGCTAAAATAGAATTGTTGTATCGTAAAGAGTTATTTTTAAGCTTTAAACTATCAAGATTAAGCTCCATTACACGAAGCTCTTTTTTGTATTCTCTTAGTTTAGCGATATCAAAATTTAATACCCCTATAGAATCTTCTAGCTGTTGTAATCTGTATCTTGAGGATTGTACTTCGAGATCATTTATTTCATTGGCAACCGATAAGCGGTCTACTTCAGCTTTCATAAAGGTGAGGTCTTTTACTAGAACCTTTTTTTGTTCCTCTAAATAGGCTATTTTATTATTGGAAAGTGAATTGCTATAGTAGAATGCAATTAAAATGCCTATTACAACGGCAAGTAGCGCTACGAATAGAATTTTATAATTGAATTTAGTATCTTGAGAACTCATTTGGGATTAAGTAGGTTTTTTAACTCTTTATTTTAAAATAATGTACATACAATTATCAAAGATACTAAATGACATTAACAGCATCCTAGTACCAGAGGGGTGTTTTGGATGTAATGCGCATTTACATCGAGGAGAACGTTTGTTGTGTACCGTTTGTCGGAACCAATTACCGCTTACCGATTATAGCTATAACGCAGAAAACCCTTTCGATAGTATTTTTTATGGTCGAGTTCCCATAAAAAAGGCAAATTCATTTTTGTTTTTTACGGAGAATGGTATTGTAAAGAATCTGATGCACCACTTAAAATATAAAAATCAAGAAGTTGTGGGTGAATTTTTAGGTAATTGGTGTGGCCCAATATTAAAAGAAGATGCACATTTAAAAAATACGACTATCGATTTTATTTTTCCGGTACCACTTCATAAAAATAAACAAAGAAAAAGAGGTTACAATCAGGTATCTCTTTTTGCAAAACGTATTGCACATCATTTAAACAGTAACTTTTATGAAGATGTGCTTATCAAAACTAGAAATTCTAAAACCCAAACTAAAAAAGATCGTTTTTTTAGATGGCAGAGTAATCAAAATTTATATGTGCTTAATAATAATTATTCACTTAGAAATAAAACAGTTCTTTTAGTAGATGATGTAGTTACTACTGGTGCAACATTGGAGGCCTGTACTAAAGAATTATCTGAAATAGAGGGCATTACTATATATATTCTTACAATGGCCATGGTTCCATAAGGCTAAGTTGTTTTTTGACTTTAATTTAAGGGCAATAAGATTATTTTGCCTAATTATTTACTTTAATTAGTGTTACTATATAGTTAATTAAATTCCTATCAAAGACTTTCATACGACTTGAAACTAGTAGATTTATTAAAATAATTGTTTCTTTGTTGCTTAGACTTTTAGGTATATCATGGTCAGACGAATATTAGCCTTATTATTTTTGGTTTTAGCCACTTTTTCATGTTATCAATGTGGTAGAAAAGGTACTCCTACTGGAGGTATAAAAGATATAATTCCGCCAAAATTAATAAAGGCAGAACCTGCCCAAATGACCACCAATTTTAAGGCTAAGACGATTAGATTGTATTTTGATGAATTTATAAAGTTAAAAGACGTTCAAGAGCAATTAATTATTTCTCCTCCATTAAAAAATCCACCAATTATTACTCCAGCAGGTGGAACTAGTAAGTTTATTGAAATTAAACTAAAAGATACTTTAAAAGAAAGTACAACCTATACGTTTAATTTCGGACAAAGTATTATTGATAATAACGAAGGCAACCCGAATAGTTTTTTGACCTACGTTTTTTCTACTGGCGATTATATAGATTCTTTGCAATTAAAAGGTGTTGTGGAAGATGCCTTTGAAAAAGAATCAGAATCTTTTGTGAGTATTTTATTGTACGAGATCGATAGTACCTATAACGATTCTACTATTTACAAAAAACCACCGACCTATATTACCAATACTTTAGATAGCACGGTGTTTTTTACCTTAAATCACTTAAAAAAAGGCAATTATGCCTTGTTTGGTTTAAAGGATAATAATAAGAACAATTTATTTGATCAAAAGTCAGATAAAATTGCATTTTTAAAAGATACCATTAGCCTACCTACAGACGAAACGTATTTGCTAAGCTTGTTTAATGAAAAACCAAGTTATGCGATCTCAGTTCCTAAGTATGAGGCAAAAAATAAAATTATTTTTGGTTATCAAGGAGACAGAAACGATTTTAAGATAGAAAATATAAGCATTTTGCCCGATAGTGTAAGGACCATGTTCACAAAAGATGTAGAAAAAGATACTTTAAATTATTGGTTTACCCCTTTTGCGTCGGATTCTCTGTTGTTTACGGTAACTAATGAAAGCTTAAAGCTTAAAGATACTTTTATTGTCAAGACTAGAAAAGTACCTTTAGATTCTCTATTGATAAAACCAAGTACTACCGGAACTATGGGTTTTGAGGAGGTATTCTCGATTATTGCCAACACACCAATCGTAAAAACCGATGCTACAAAGATGCAACTAATAAATAAAGATTCTGTTGCAATAGCTTTTACAGCGGCATTAGATACCTTAAATAATAGCTTAAAAATAGACTTTAAAAAGGAGGAAAAAGAGGAGTATAAACTCGCTATTTATCCAAATTTAATAGAAGATTTTTTTGGTACCACCAACGATACCATAGTATTTAATTTAAAGACTAATAAATATTCGGACTACGGGAATTTCGAATTATCACTTAGCGGCAATATTAGTTATCCAGTAATTATTCAGCTAACGGATGATAAAGCCAAAGAGGTTAAAAGAGAAATTTACGCCACGGAACCTAAAAGTTTTAATTTTAATTATTTGAACCCAGGAAAATATATCGTCAGAGTTATTTTTGATAGTAATGGGAACAAAAAATGGGATACAGGCGATTATTTGTTAGGCATTCAGCCAGAACGAGTTAGTTACGCTCCTAAGCCTATAGAAATGCGTGCTAATTGGGAAGAAAAGTATGATTTTATACTATTAGATTAAAATCATCTTTATCGTCTAAAAACTTCAAGGTATTTCTAGTGGTTTCTATATGCTCCTTGTACAGTGTAGTAGTTAAAATTTCTTCTTGTTTAGATAATACCATTTCGTTACCCAAAACGTCATATACGGCAGAATGGCCTGGGTAATCATGTCCAATGTCATCTATTCCAATTCTATTTACACCAATGCAGTACGCCATATTCTCAATAGCTCTTGCTTTTAAAAGGGTATCCCAAGCGTTTATTCTTGGTTTTGGCCAGTTGGCAACATACAGTAAAACATCATAATTTTCAGTATTTCTTGCCCAAACAGGAAAGCGTAAATCATAACAAATTAAGGGGCATATTTTAAATCCTTTGTACGCTATAATTGTTTTTGTTTGTCCGGCTTTATAAGCGTCACTTTCTCCTGCCAGGGTAAATGTATGTCTTTTATCATACTTAGAGATAGTAGCATTGGGTTCAACAAAAAACAGGCGATTATAAAAATGTCCATTTTCATAAAATGGAATACTTCCTGTAATAGCAGCTTGTTTTTCTTTGGCTAATTGCTGCATCCAGTTTAGGGTGATATCACCTTCTGATTGCGCTATATTTTCAGGATGCATGGTAAAACCTGTCGTAAACATCTCAGGTAGAATAATAAGATCAGTGGATACTGATAAATTATTTATTTTCTGAGTAATAACTTCTCTATTTACGGCTGGGTTCTCCCAACTTAAAGAAGTTTGTAATAAAGAAACGGTTAATGTAGCAGACATTTTATTTTTTAAGTTCTAAAAGATCTATTAAATCAGGAACACCTTGCATTTTTGCGTGGTCTAAAGCCGTTTTTCCACGGACATCTTTTAAAGAAGTATCTGCTCCATTAGCTAATAATAATTTAGCAATTTCAAGGCGATTAAAGGTAGCTGCATAAATTAGACTTGATGCGCCCATAGTATTTTGTTCGTTTATGTTAGCTCCTTTTTCTATCAATAATTTCGCAATATCATCAAACCCTTTAAAACAAACGCCCATTAATGCGGTGTTTCCGGTGGCATCTTTTGCATCTAATCTGGCGCCACTCTCCAATAATAATTTTGTGATTTCGAGTTGGTCGTAATAGGTTGCTAACAATAGCGGCGATGAACCTCGCTGGTCTTTGCTATTTAACAGTACGGGGTTTTGTTTTAACATGGCTGTTACTTCAACAACATTACCATTTCTTATCTCGTTGAAAAAAAATTCGTTCATAGCATTACTCTATTAATAGTTATAAAAGTAAAAAGAAACTGCTTCATCTCCTTGAGATATCGCAGTTTCTTTTTAAAATAGTATTAAAATAAATTTGGATGTTAATTAAGCCAAATCAAAACGATCAAGGTTCATAACTTTTGTCCAAGCCGCAGCAAATTCATGAACAAATTGTTCATTAGCATCGCTGCTGGCGTAAACCTCAGCCAAAGCTCTTAATTCTGAATTAGAACCGAATATTAAATCGACTCTTGTACCAGCCCATTTTACTTCACCTGTTTTTCTATTAGATCCAGAGAAAACATCATCTGCTTCAGATGTCGCTTCCCATTTAGTGCTCAAATCTAATATATTCACAAAAAAGTCATTGGTTAATACCCCAATTTTATCAGTAAAAACTCCATGTCGTGAGCCTTTGTAATTTACATCAAGTACTCTTAATCCACCCACTAAAACTGTCATTTCAGGAGCCGTTAAGGTCATTAATTGTGCTTTGTCTACCAACATTTCTTCGGCAGATAAATTATAGGTTTGTTTCATATAATTTCTAAAACCATCGGCAGCTGGTTCTAAAACTGCAAAACTATCTACATCGGTTTGTGCTTGTGTAGCATCTGTTCTTCCAGCAGAAAAAGCAACGTTTACGCTGTACCCCGCTTTTTTAGCAGCTTGTTCTACACCTACATTACCCGCCAAAACAATTAAATCGGCTAAAGAAACTTTTTTGTTTCCAGTTTGAGATTTATTAAAATTATGCTGTATACCTTCTAAAACATTTATAACATTTGCCAATTGCGTAGGGTTATTAACCTCCCAGTTTTTTTGAGGCGCTAATCGGATTCTTGCCCCATTGGCACCACCACGCTTGTCTGAACCTCTATACGTCGAAGCAGAAGCCCAGGCAGTACCGACTAATTCAGAAACTGAAAGTCCGGTTGCTGCAATCTGAACCTTTAATGCTTTAATGTCTGCATCATTTATGGTTTCATAATTTGCAGCTGGAATTGGATCTTGCCATAGTAATTCTTCTTTAGGTACTTCTGGTCCTAAATATCTAGAAATAGGCCCCATGTCTCGGTGCGTTAATTTATACCACGCTCTTGCAAACGAATCTTTAAAAGCATCAGGATTTTCGTAAAAATGTCTAGATACTTTCTCGTAAGCCGGATCTTCTTTCATAGCAACATCCGTAGTCAACATCATCGGTTGGTGTGTTAAAGTTGCTACATGCGCATCTGGTACAGTGCCACTACCTGCATTATTTTTAGGTTTCCATTGGTGTGCGCCTGCTGGGCTTTTAGTTAATTCCCAATCGTACTCAAATAAATGTTTAAAATAATCGTGACTCCATTTTGCAGGAGTAGTGGTCCAAGCACCTTCTAAACCACTAGTGATGGTGTCTTTACCTACACCAGAGCCAAAGTTATTTTTCCAACCCATGCTTTGTTCTACAATTCCAGCACCAGCTGGTTCTACTTCTACATATTTTACAGGGTCTGCTGCACCATGTGTTTTTCCAAACGTATGTCCGCCAGCAATTAAGGCTACTGTTTCTTCATCATTCATAGCCATTCTACCAAAAGTTTCGCGAATATCATAAGCTGCGCCTAATGGATCTGGCTGACCTTCCGGGCCTTCTGGATTTACATAAATTAAACCCATGTGCGATGCAGCAAGTGGATTTTCAAGTTCGCGGTTGCCAGAATAACGTTTGTCAGAACCCATCCATTCTGCTTCAGAACCCCAGTAAACATCTTGCTCTGGTTCCCAAATATCTTCACGACCACCTGCAAAACCAAAAGTTTCGAAGCCCATAGATTCTAAAGCACAGTTTCCTGCCAAAATCATTAAATCTGCCCATGAAAGTTTGTTGCCATATTTTTGTTTTACAGGCCATAACAACAAGCGCGCCTTGTCTAAATTTGCGTTATCTGGCCAACTGTTTAAAGGAGCAAAACGTTGCGATCCAGAGCCAGCACCTCCACGACCATCAGAAATACGGTATGTACCAGCACTATGCCATGCCATTCTAATAAAAAATGGACCGTAATGGCCGTAATCGGCAGGCCACCAATCTTGAGAATCGGTCATTAAATCAAAAAGATCTTTTTTAACAGCAGCTAAATCAAGTGATTTGAATGCTTTTGCATAATCAAAGTCTTTATTCATTGGACTAGATAAGGAAGAATTTTGTCTGAGAATATTTAACTTTAATTGGTTTGGCCACCAGTCTCTGTTTGATGTGCCTCCGCCGGCAGCTTGATTTAAAACACCACCCATAAAAGGGCATTTATTTGATTCGTTTACGTCCCACACCTTTCCGTGAGATGATTCGTTTGTATTTGTATTATCCATATCTATAAATTTTTCAGTATAAAGAAAGTCAATTTATATAGATAAAAACAATAGTTTTTATCTATATATTTTATGAATTGATAGTTAAACCTTATGAAATTATGAAGTTTGCTTTTATATTCCTAGCCTTTAGATTGTTTTCTTTAAACTTTGGTAGATTATTATAATTATATTTTTATCGAAAAAATTTGGATACCGTAATAATTATCCATCAGATTTTATCTAAGTTACAAATTAACTTTTTTCTTTATGCATAATTCATAATTACGTGCATTATATAGGTTTTTTCTTACTTAATACGATTATTATTTTACCTTTGTGCCAATATTTAAAAAATAAATACACCTGTAAGCTTATTTTTTATTGTTAATCTTAATGCTAGACATCTATATTTTTTTTATCAAAATCTGATAAAAATACTAAACACAATAAAATATAAGGTAGTGATTCAATTGTGCTTAATTCTAATCAGATGAGATAAAATAGTATTAAATAGCGTTAAGCGTAAAATAAGTTAATTACTAGCTTTAATTGTATAGCTTAAAAACTTCTAATATGTTTAAAACAAAAGACGTTTGTATAATTGATGATGATCCTATTTGCGTGTTTGGATTAAAAAAAAGGCT
>JANQTG010000178.1:10692-32588 GCA_030731855.1 Cellulophaga sp.
TATTAAAGGCTGAAACATATGTAGAAGTTGAAAATTATTTTACAAAACCAATAAAAAAAGAAGATATTTATAAGGTTGTTCCAAAAAATCATTTTTAAAATTATAAAAATACTTGTATATTCAACTAAAAAACGATGAATCCTATAATCTCAGATATAAAAATCGACTCAAGGTTTGTTAAGGATTCCACTATGCCTATAGCAACTCTTGACAAAGGTTTATTTTTTTTATCTTATTCCAATAATTTTTCTACGCAACATCATGTAAACAAAGTTGACTATCATGGAGAATATTTTTTTGATGTTCTTCAGGATTTTCCTTTTGATTTCAAGGCAATATTAGAAAATTGTTTGCGAGGAAATTCTTGTGAAGATGAACAAAAATTTGTTACAAAAGAAGGTAAAGTCGTTTGGTTAAAGTGGACAATAAATCCACAAATAAAAGACGATAATACTGTTGCAGGCTTGGTATTAGTATTAGAAAATAGCACTGAAAAACAGGAAATAGATGAGTTAATAAAAGAAGCTCAACAAGTTTCAAGAACTGGGGGTTGGGAAGTAAACCTTTTAACAGAAAAAACAAAATGGACACCAATGGTAAATATTATTCATGAAATGCCAATGGATTACGTTCCGATTTCTTTTGAAGATAATTTTGTCCAATTTAAAGAAGGCGAGCATAGAAATAGAGTCATTAACGCCACAAAAGAAGCCATAACAACTGGTAAGCCATGGGATGAAGAAGTTTTGATGATTACTGGTAAAGAAAAGGAAATTTGGATCCGTACTAAAGGTCAAATAGAGCGTAAGAATGGAATAAATATTCGTCTTTATGGTATCTGTCAAGATATTGATAATTATAAACGAGCTGAGCTAAAGTATAGAGATTCCGTTAAGCTTTTGACCAATGCCATAACAGCTTCTCAAGTAGGTACTTGGGAATATAATTTAGAAAATGGACATACAATATGGGACGATGTTTGCTATAATTTGCACGAAATAGATAAAAATAATTTACAAGGAAGCCTTTATCAGAATTGGAAAAAAAGAGTACACCCGGAAGATTTAAAAGATGTTCAAAAAGGAGTTGTTTTATATTATGAAGGAAAGAGCGAAGGCATCATTAAACATAGAATTATTACACCAAATGGCAATATAAAATATCTAAAATCAACAGTAACTTTTGTATCAGATGCTAATAGTATTATTAAAAAAGCAATTGGTATAACCCAAGATGTAACTACCGAAAAAATAGCCGAAATAAAACTAAAAGAATCCGTTCAAATTGCAAGAGAACAAAATAACAGTCTCACCAACTTTGCTCACATGGTATCGCACGATTTACGTGCGCACTCTACAAACTTATCTATTCTAGTATCTTTCTTAGAAGAAGAAAAAGACGAGCACGAGAAGAAGCAAATTTTAGCAATGCTAAAAAAAGCAACAAACAATCTCAGTCAAACTGTATGTAGTTTAAACGAGGTAACTCAATCAACAGATAGTAATATTAGTGATAGAATGTTAACCATAAATTTATTTGAAGCCATCAGCATGGTGCAAAATAAAATTTTTAAACAAAGCAAGAATCTAAATTGGATATGTATTGTAGATGTTGATGAAAGACAATTAATAAAAATAGTTCCGGAATACTTAGAGAGCATACTAATCAATTTATTTACAAACAGTCTTAAATACTGTTCTAATTCAAGAGATTTAATTATTCAGATTAAATCAGAAATTAAAGATGATACCATGGAGGTTACTTTTGCAGATAATGGCAAAGGTTTCGATATAGAAAAATTTAATGGTAGTATTTTTGGAATGAATAAAACATTTCATCGAAATAGTGATGCTAGAGGCGTTGGCTTGTATATTACAAAGAACCAGATAACTGCAATGGGCGGAACCATAGAAGTTCATAGTAAAATTAACGAAGGCACCACCTTTACCATGAAGTTTAAATTGTAAAAAATGGCGAAAATTTTCAATAAAGTATATTTAGTAGATGATGATTCTATTTACTTATTTCTCGTGAAAAAATTACTGGTTGAACAAAAATTCTCGCATAGCATTGAAACTTTTGAAAATGGTAAACTTGCCATTGAGCGCTTAATAGATGCTGAACAATTAAACGAAAGTTTACCTGATATTATTTTTTTAGATCTGAGCATGCCTGTGATGAACGGTTGGGAATTTTTAGATAGTTTTAAAGCTGCTCCAATTGAAAATAAAGAAAAAATCAAAATAATAGTCATGAGCTCTTCCATTAACGCCATGGAAATAAATATGATAAAATCTTATGAAACGGTTCAAGACTATATTGTAAAGCCTTTAACACCGGCAGATTTACAAAAATTATTGGCGTTATAAATAGCCTTACCTAATTTTTGGACTAAAATCTTCTGGGGCAATTTGCGGAGAATTTATGGTTTCAGATGCGCCAGTATCGTTATAAATAATCCACTCAGAAAACGTATAATTAGCATTTCCAAATTCAATTTCTGGCTTCCGTAAAGCACGGCCGTCTTCAAATTCATGATTAGTGCCTGTGCCATCTTCTCCAATGTTTCCAAAAACGTCTATTGTAGTTCCGAACGGGTCTACCAAGGTAATATTATCATCACCGTTAGAATCTGCAACACTACCAGCTCCTACTATTAAATCAGGCTCAAAACCGTACACAGTAGTAAAAACAGCCCCATTGTTTGATATTACTAATGTGCTTTGTGCTCCGATTACATAATCTGACAAATCTAGACTATTGCTAATTTCGGTATTGTCGTTGGTATATCTATTCAATTTCCAACCTTTTAAACTTAGCGATTGAGTATCAGAATTGTAAAGTTCTATAAAGCGAGCATCCGCATTATTATCAGGGTCAGCAATTTCAGAAATAAATAGTCGGTTTGATGTAAATTCGTCTATCAAATCTTCACATCGCTCTTGCGTAAAATCTAAATCATTTACATTATTTATGACCAGAAAATAGGTATCATTTTCTTTTTGCAATAATGCGGAAACCATACCACTATTGTCGGGTAATATCATCGATTGAAAATCAGAAAAACCGCTATTTAAAAGTTTTATTTCGGCATCGTTACAATCTATTAAAGTCCTTTCTGTTGCTTCTCGATCAATGGCAAAAGGGAGTCCTATTTCATCCGCAATTACTTCTAAGCGATTAATTTTAACATAAGTATTCAAGTAAGCATCTAAATTTTCGTTTAATGATATTTCAGTCGGAATTATAGTGCTTATTTCATCGCAAGAATTAAAGATATGTTGAGGAACAATACTCGCGGGCAACCTACCCACAGAAGCATTTCCGAAAGACGTAAAAACACCACCAATTTTATAAATACCTCTACTTTTTCCTAAATACAATCCTTTAAGTTTTATGAATATTTTAGCTCCTACCGGATAAAATAGATGGGTGTCTCGAACATCAATCTCTATTTGGAATCCGTCGGTAGGGTTTTCTGGTGCGTCTTGAAAATGTAAAACGCTAAAATAGTTACCAGCTTCATCAGAAGAAATTACATAACCTTCTAGTATTAAATCTTCTTGAATTTGAAGTGTTTTATCCGTATACAATGCTTTAACTTGTGCATAAGTAGTATTTGCGACCAATGTCGCTTCACATGTTATTTCAGGTATATCAAAATTCCTATTATCTACACATGAATTTAAAGCTAAAAACAAGAACACAAGGCAAGCATATAAAATTTGATTTTTATAAACGGTTAAAAACGTAGTTTTAGTTTTCATATTGGGATAGTTTTAAAAGCTTATCGCTACATTTAAGAAATAAGTTCTACCGAAACCATACCAGTATTTTGGCGCAAATGACGGTGTACCGCTTAAATTGTCTTGTTGTAGCTGTCCAAAGTTTCCGTTTCTACTTTGTTCGTAACCACCTGTTCTAAAAACGCTATCAAAAACATTATTAACGCTTGCGAATATGCTGATATACCTCCCATTTTTTAGCCATGATTTACCGCCTATTAAATTCAACAAATAAAAATTATCTAAGGGTTTTTGAGCCAATAATTCATTAACATTTTCCGGAGTTGCTTCTGGAAAATTGAGTCCCGTTTCTGGGTCTAAATAAAAACTGGGTGTTCTGGTAATTGCAGAAATATTGGCATAATTATTTCCTAAATAATTTGCTGTTGCACCTATCCACCAGTATTTTGGATCTCGATAATTAATTCCGAAGGAAAAAGCTTGTTGTGGACCTTGCGCCAATTTATAATCTTTTATGGCTGCTTGCCCTAAATCAATGGAGCCCTCTAAATTTATTAAGTCTTCTTCGGCACCAGCAGTATCAAAGTTTATGGCTACCGAAGGGTTACTGGCGTACACAAATCTATTGATAGCGGCCACGGCTGTTAACTGTACGGTAGAAGATAATTGATATTCGAAACCTATCTCTGTTCCCAAATGTAATTTGTCTAAATCGGTTAAAACTTCTTGCACAAAATCGGATCCTACACCGGCATCCACAAAAAAGAAATTTACGTCGGTTGTATTTTGAAATCGGGTATAAAACCCTGTGATTCTTCCTGTTAAATTGGGTAAGCGTAGGTAATAATTTAGATCGGTAGTACTTATTTTTTCTGAGCTTATGTTTTCTACAATTTGGTTATTTTCTCTAGGATTTATAAATACATTTTGTAATAATGGTGCTTCATTAATTAAAGCCGCATTGATTCCTAGCCAATGCCTGCCATTTAATTTATACGTTACGCCACCTTTTACACCAAAGTCTGAAAAACTTATTTTTTGACTTTTGCCTAAGGAGTTGTTTAGATAGCGCTCGTTTTGAAATAGCCCTTCTCTTTGGTAGTTATTGTTGAGGTAATTGGCCGCAATAAACCCTGTAAAACCCGCTTTTTCATAGTTAAGTTGGCTAAAAGCCTCTAATTTATCAGCAAATATTTGGTAGTTGTAGTTAAAAATAGCACCTTCAGTTTTTTGAATGTCTCCGGCTATATTATTTCGAGTATCAGAAAAAGCATCAATATCTTCGTGGAAACTTGCACCTAGTAAATCATCTATTTGAGCAAAATTATTAGAAGTCATGTTTTGATAATTTACCCCCATATCAAACCTTAAAGTATTGCTCAATTTAATATTGGCACTAGTATTCAAAGTAATTTGTTGATCTTTTGTAATATCATCATAAAGTACATATGCTGCTTTATCTCTTTGATTGGCTTTATACACCTGATTCCAATTAAATTGCGGATTTTCTAAAAATCCCTTTTCAGCTGAATTTGCACTGATAAAATTTGCACCAATAGGGCTATTAATATAAAAACTGGGTAGGTATCTGTAGTAAGTAGGGTCGGGATTTGGTGCATTGTAATACCCTAATCTGCTTCTAGAGTTAATACCCGTTTGGTACGATATTCCGCTGGTTATTTTTAAAATTTCGGAAGTATAAAAGTGATTGAAAATAAATAAAGGTTCTGCTATTTTTCGCTCTCTAGAGTTTCTAATTTTACCATCTTGCTCACCCCAAAAAGGATTATAACGGTTTCCGATAAGGTCAAAGACTTCTTCTGTAATTGCGGAAGATCTACCTCTTCTGTTTGAGGCTAAAATTCCTGTAAATAAAATGCTATTGTTTTCATTAAGGTCATATTCTAAAGCACCAAAAAACGAAAACGCATCGTACAAAGTACCATCGATATAGCCTTCTTTCGCCCATCGTCTAGATCCTGAAACCGTATACACTAATCCTTTAGTATTAAGGGGTGCGGTATAGGTTGCCATTAATCTTCCGCCATAGGTTCTGTTGGATGCTGATGAAGACAAACGTATTCCTGGTCGCATTTGTGTAGGTCTGGTGTTGATATTGGTAGTACCTAAAATAGCGCCAAAATTATTTTCTGAAGCTGCTAAACCGCTCGAAAATTCTTGGTTTCGAGTAACATCATTTAAACCGCCCCAGTTGTTCCATTGTGGTCTTCCGTCAAAAAATTTGTTCATCGGAATTCCGTTTATAAGCACTTTGCCGTTTTTTGAATCGTACCCTCTTACACGAAAAAATGCTTGTCCAAAATCGAATGCGGCCCGGCTTAAAAATACATCTCTTGTGGCTTGCAATAAACCCGTTGCATTTGAACTTATTTCGTCATCAAAAAGTTCTGCATCGGTTAAGCTTATAAGATTATCATTTTGCTCTAATGTTATATCTATTTCTACGTAAATAATTCCTAAGTCTAAAGGAGTTGCATCTAAAGAAATAGGGATTCGTTGCGTTACAAAATCTTTTGCACTAATATTTAGAATATAATCACCTTCTAAATTTGTTGTAATTTTAAAACTACCGTCTGTTTTTAAGTTTGTCGAAATTTTAGTATTTTCAACAGTGATAACTGCCGAAGAAAGTGCTTTTTTAGATTGCTTATCAATCACAAGTCCTAAAATAATGGTATTCTCTTGCGCATAGAACAGATAAGATTGAAATAGAAAAAAGATAAAAACAAAGGGTTTTTGGTTTATATACAAGAGTCAGAAATTTGGTTAGATTAATGTACTTTACTGCTCATAAAATGATTATTGTATTACAATTTAACTTATTTTGGTATGTTAATTTAAAAAATTTATTAATTAAATGAAAATAATAGTATTTATTATTACTTGTAGTTTAACTTTTACCCTTTTTGCTCAGAAAATATCGTATCAAATTAGAACCATTGCTTTTTATAATGTTGAAAATTTATTTGATATAGCAAACGATACGTTAACCTTTGATGATGATCGAACACCAGAGGGTAAAGACAACTGGACTTTAGATCGCTACGAAAAAAAAATTGAGCATATTTCTAGAGTACTTTCGGAAATTGGTAATGACATTACCAATACGTCTCCTGATATTATTGGACTTTGTGAAGTTGAAAATAATGCGGTCATCGAAGATTTAATCGCGCATAAAAATTTACAGGATAAAAATTATGGCATTGTTCATTTTGATTCTCCCGATGAACGTGGTATTGATGTAGCTTTACTATACAAGAAAGCAGCTTTTGTACCTAATTCTTATAAAAGTCATAGATTGCTATTGTTTAATGAAGATGGCTTTAGAGATTATTCTCGTGACCAATTGGTGGTAGGCGGCTTTTTAGATAACGAACAATTTTACTTTATTGTAAACCATTGGCCTTCCAGAAGTGGAGGTGAAGCTAGAAGTAAACCTAATAGAATGGCTGCAGCTGAATTGAATAAAAGAATTATAGATTCTATTGTTCGGTTCGATGCCAATGCGAAGATTATAAGTATGGGCGATTTAAATGACGACCCCACAAGTGATAGCTTAAAAAAAGTACTTAGAACTAAGGGAAAATCGAACAATTTAGAACCTAACGATCTTTTTAATCCTATGGAGCGCTTATTTAAAAAAGGAGTAGGCTCTTTGGCGTACAGAGATAAATGGAACTTATTTGATCAACTCTTTTTTACAGCCAATTTAGTTTCTAAACCAAAAGACAGCTATTCTTTTTGGAAGGCTGCCGTTTTTACGCCTTCTTATTTATTAGATCCAAGTGGCAGGTACAAAGGGTATCCTTTACGAACGTACGCTGGTGGAAGTTATGTTGGTGGTTATAGTGATCATTTTCCGGTGTATATGTATTTGGTGAAATCCTCCCCTAGCCCCTCCGAAGGAGGGAAATGAAAAAGCCCTTAGACCACTTCGGCTGCGCTCAGTGCCACGCCAAAAGGGGAAATTAAAAACTAACTTACTGTATTTATAGGAAAGTAGAAGATAGATAAAGATTTAAAAACTAGATAGTCTTATCTCAAATTACTTTTTCAGATTACCCAACATCTCTTTAGTAGTTTTATCCAAATCAAATTCCGCTTTCCAAGCCCAATCTTCAGCGGCTTTAGAATCTTCAATGCTACTTGGCCAAGAGTCTGCTATTTGCTGTCTAAAATCGGGTTCGTAATCCATTTTAAATTCGGGAATATGCTGTTGAATACTATCAGCTATTTCATAGGGCGTAAAGCTCATAGCTGCCAAATTGTACGAAGAGCGTATTATTATTTTTTCAGCATCTGCATCCATAATCGCCATAGTGGCTCTTATAGCGTCATCCATAAACATCATAGGAAGTTTTGTGTCTTCCTTTAAAAAACAAGTATATTTTTTATCAGATAAGGCTTTGTGGTAAATTTCTACCGCATAATCGGTAGTGCCGCCGCCGGGTAATGTTTTCCAACTTATTAAGCCTGGATAGCGTACACTACGAACATCAACACCGTACTTTTTAAAATAATATTCGCACCAGCGTTCTCCAGATTGTTTGCTAATACCGTAAACGGTACTAGGCTCCATTATGGTGTTTTGTTCTGTATTTTCTTTTGGTGTATTCGGGCCAAAAACGGCGATACTCGAAGGCCAAAATACTTTCGAAATCTTTTTATCTTTGGCTAAATTTAGTACGTTGAAAAGCGAATTCATATTCAAATTCCAAGCACGCATGGGGAATTTTTCGGCAGTAGCACTCAACATGGCTGCCATTAGATAAACTTCTTCTATTTCGTAATGCATTATTACATTTTCAATCTGCTCGTAATTGGTAGCATCTAAGAGTTCAAAAGGCCCAGAAGCCATTAAACTTTCGTTTCCTTCACGAATATCACTAGCAACTACAGCGTCATTGCCATATTTTTCGCGTAAGGCATACGTTAATTCTGTTCCTATTTGCCCACAAGCACCAATAATTAAAATAGATTTCTGCATTATAAAAATATAATTTTTTATGTTTTTTTGACTTGGAAATTACCTTGCAAAAATCGATATAAAATTTAATTAATCATGAAGATATTTTGCATTATTTTCAGTAAGAAGCCAACCTACTGTCTATAACGCAAAATACCAGCTTTTTAAGTTATTTTTTTAAAATATTCCTAATTTCAGATAAACTCGAATCTACGAGTAATTTACCGTCTCTAAATACTTCTTTTAAAGCTCCTTTACCTTCTTCATCCCAAGTTACTTGGTCGTGGAGTTCGTAAGAATCGTTTTCTAGGGTTATTTTTATCAATCCTTTAGCAGATTTTTTAGTACCATCATCGGTAATTGGGTCTTTAAAAATTTCTCTGCCTTCACCGTTTACTTCGCCATAGGTTGCTTTCATCGCAAATCCAAAAGTGTCTCTAGTATTGTATTGATAGGTATAAGAACCAATACCTAAAACTACATTGGTAGAGGCAAATCCTTTTGCTTTTAATCGTTCGCAAATTTGTGTTGCTCTTTCTAAAGTAATACTGTCACCATAAATAGCACCAATATGTGAATCTAATTCTTTGTAACCGTGCTTGTTTTTCTGTCCGCCAAAAGTATCCCATAACAATTCTACCACACCTTTCTTTTCGGCTTCCGTTTTTCCTTTCGGATTTCCACAAATAATATCCACAGGGTCTCCGCTATCTGGGCGAATGACTACTTTGCCATTTCTATTTAGAATTTCAGATTTTAATTGTGGAATATACTCGGTGAGCACTTTCCATAAATCCCAAGTATCAGAAACTATAGATACAATTCCGTTTGGATATACCTCACAAATAAGGCGCTTAAAAGTACCAATTTCATCGTTCATCGTTCCCATACACATGACACTATGCTCTGTGGCAGAAACCGATCCGCCGATAAGTTCGGTATCAGAATTAGCATTGTAATACTTCTCTAAAAAATCTACTGCCGGAATGGTGTCTGTACCACTAAAGCTCAAAAGGTGCCCACAAGCGGATATTAAACTGGCCTCAATACCAGCCATGCCACGCATAGAAAAATCGTGTCCTTGCCAATCTACAAATTCAGGAATTGAAGAAGTTTCACTAGCGTATTTATCTAAAATTTTACGGTATTGCTTGGCAATAGTTGCTGAGGTACAAGGCATCCAAACCACCGCAGAAACTAAGGTTTCAAAATAGTTAGTCAGCCAGAAAAATTCGGGCAGTGTGTTGTACATCGTAAACATGGGAACACGAATAGGCACACTTGCACCTTCCGGCAATGCTTTGATCACCATAGGAATATAGCCTAAATCATGCAGATCTTCAATATGCTGCGTGCCGACTTTATTTTCACCCAAATAATTATTGATGCGTCGTGCATATTCCGCTACTACTTTTGCTTTAGGTTGTTTAAAAAAGTAGGTTTCAAAATCTTCTAGAATGTATTTTTTGATAAAATACTGTAAACCGAAAAATACCACCTCATCAACCCCATCGATTCTGCTTTTTCTGGGTGTCCAGTTCGAATAAACAACTGTTGTTCCTTCGGGGTATTGTCTTCTGTGGTCAACTTTGTAACCGTCTGTTAGTAATAGTGGATTCATATTTTTAGTTTGAAATTATGGTTTTAAAGGCTTTTGATTCTGGTGAATAAGACCCATAAATTGTATGGAATGTTTTGGTTAATTTTTTAATATCAATGGTATGTTGGTACTGGTCTAAACAAGTAATAACTAAATAATTTTTTATTGATTTCGAATATATTTTATCAATTTCAAAGGCATGCAATACTAAATTTTCATCTAGTTTCCCTAGTCTAAATTCTTTCTGATATTCATTAAACGTACAGGTTTCTTCTTCTTTATTTATAAGGGTGATGTTTTCTTCATTGGGCATAAATCCGGCGCCATGTCTTGTGCTATAACAACGGGTTACGTAATACATTTCGATATCCGTTATATTTAATTTGCTACAGATTTCTATGGCATTTTTACTGGTTGTATTCGCATAGGTAACATGTGGAAAAATACCGTGATCCATATCTAATAAAATACCTTGGCTGCCTTCGAAAATTAAGCTTTCATATGCTTCTAAAAAAGTATAGTTTTTAATTTTCCAGTCTATTTTTTCAATACAGTCTAAAAAGTAAGTAAGGTCATTTTTGAGTTCTTCAGCATCTGAAACACCATAATAATTCGCTATTTTTTTTAGTTTTTCGAGCAATAGACTTTTAGGGCTTATTAAATCAATGGCGTATAATTTATACGGACCTTCATTTCTTTTCATGGTAGCACCAACACCTTTTCCGCAGGTGCCATGAGCTAAATTTTTACTGTTATTTCTATTTTGATGCACATCAAAAGGAGTGGTTACTTTCGCTAAAGGATGTATATACAGCGCAGTATTTCCGCCTTTAGCCTGTAATTCTTCTTGCTCGTTAAATAACAAACTTGGGTGTAATGTGCAATGTTCGCTGTAATAGGAAGGAAGTCCTCTTAACGCACCACTAGCAAAACTAGAGTGGATGTGTTTTTTGCCATTGAGCATTACGGTATGTGCTGCTTGCTGTCCACCAGAAAAGCGAATGACTATCGCCTCAGGATTCTCGCTACACAGAAAATCTGTGGTAATGCCTTTGCCTTCATCACCGAACCCTAAACCAATAACAATTTTTGCTTTTTTCATGAATTATAGCATCGTAATATCATCAAAACTAGTATCATTAACACTTCCAGTTGAACTGCCAGAACCCTTGTGTTTTAAAACGATAGCTTTAATCACATCAGGTATAGTTTTATAATCTCTAACAGAAATACAGTTGTCTCCTAAAATTTGTTTCCACCCAATTTCAGCAGACTCCGCTCTTGAAGAATGTAATACGCTAATATGGTAAACTTCATATCTTTTTTTAGCTTCGTTTAACAATTCTAAATCCGTATAGGTATGTTCGCCAGCACCCATAATTTCTTTTATAGCGGATGCAGGTAGTGTTTTTAAATTAGGTTCATCACCAACGGTAAACAATAAACCTTTTTGACCTCTTTTCTCAAAAGCATCGGTTTTGGTATGAAAAGCGGCAAAATACCACGCTAATAAGTAACTTTCACCTGCATTACCACCACCGCCAGATTCAATATAGGTTCTGGTAAGCCACATATCTAACTCTTTATCGCCAGACTCAAACTGACCTACTTGTAACGGATATCCGTCACACTCATGATCGCCTATTCCCATAAAAAGTAGGGCCGCATCTGGCATACCTTCTTCGATAATACCACCCATTAATTTAGGCAAACCTTCTTTAACCAATTCATGCGGAATATGCCCCATACTTCCGGTAACGTCTAAACCTAGTATAACTGGGAATGAATTTGGGTGAACTTCTGAATCTCGCGCTTCTCTAAATGTTACCCCATTTGGGTTCATTGATGCATGCGCTTTGCGTTCTTTGTTTTGCGTAAAAATATCATCAACAGATTTACTGCTGTACCCTGATGTTTTTGCTCTTAATGATCTATCGCTTAAATTATATCTTGTTCCTCCCATAATTACATTGTTTTTCCGAATAAATACTCAAATCTTTTGATCGATACTTCTAATTGAATTTTTAGGTTTCGTATCGTGTATGATAATTCCATGTCTTTTTTGACAAACTCTTCTGGTTGAAAATCGGCAAAGGTTAGGCTGTTTTTATCTAATGGACTTATATCAATTAAACCATCTTGCTCTCTTTCGAGTCTTTTGATTCTCAAATCAATATCTTCAATTCTGCGTTTATAAATTAACTCAGAATCTGCACCTATTGTTTTTGCTCTGTCTTCTCTAATTTGATCATTGTTTCTTTTTAAAGACTCAATGAATCTTGGTTTTAAATCGTCGCTCATAGTTTTATGTTTTAAGATTTATAAAATAATTTATAGTAGTTCTTTTAAGTCAATTTGTATAACTTCTTGCCCATCAAATGTTTTAAACGAATTTGTGGTAAATATGTTTTCGAAGTTTTTATTTAATTCTTCAAAGCCTTTACTAAAAATTCCATGGCTAACCGCTAAATAAAGGCTATCAGCATTTTTGTTTTTAAGTTCTTTTGCCAATCCCATAAACGTACCGCCGCCATCGCAGATATCATCAACAATTAAGCAAGCTTTCCCATGTAAATCGTTTTCATATACTTTAAAACCAGTAAGTTTTCCAGTTTTTACATCTCTACTTTTACTACATTCTACCACATCAATACCCCCTAAAAATTCAGATACCTTATAAATTTTCTTGAGAGCCCCACCATCAGGAGAAATTAAAATTACTTCTTTAGCAATCTTAGTAATTACTTGCTGAATAAAATGGTGATTAGTTACTACTTCGCAATTATTTAAAAGGGCAGGAGTCACTTCAGAATGTGCATCAAAAACGATTACTTTTTTAAAATTTAGTGTATTGATAATATCGGCATAGACTTTCACCGATAAGGGTTCGCCAGGTATCATAACCCTGTCTTGTCGCGCCGCAGGAAAGTAAGGAATAACCAAAGTGTCTAGTTTAGCACCCATACGCTGTAAAGCATCGGTAGCCAAACAAAGTAAACCAAGATCGTTAAACGAATTAAGTCGTTGTGTTACGCTAACTGGTGTGGTTCGGTCAAAATCCGCATGTATTTTAATGTGTGGCTCACCACCAGAAAACATAAAATGTTCAAAAGCTATTTCTTTTCCAGGTAAGGGCTTAAAATTTTGGTCTAAATGTAGGATCATAATCTCTTATATTGCGTAAATATAACGCAAAGTTAATTTATAAATTGGAATACACAAATATTTTGTGTAATAATTACGCAAACTTAATTTCAAAGTAAAAACCTTCTTTTAAAAGTTTGTTGTATTTCTGCTTGTTAAATTTGAATAATTTGGCCGGTCGCCCGTTTTTTTTGTCACTAAATTTTTCAGTTTCTTCAAGGATATCGAAGCTTAATAATTTTTTTCTAAAATTTCGTCGGTCGATGTTTTTTTCTAAAATAGTACTGTATAAATTTTCTAAGTCAGAAAATAAAAATTCATTATTTAAAAGATCAAAACCAATAGGCTGGTAGCTTAGCTTGTTTTGCAATCGGGTATAGGCAGTTTTTAGAATAGTATCGTGATCAAAAGCTAATTCTGGCAACTTGTGAATAGGAAACCATTGTGCTTCTTCGGCGTCGGTATCTGGTTTTGCTTCTAATTTGGTAGAATTGACTAAGGCAAAATAGGCAACAGAAATAACTCTAAATCTTGGGTCTCTGTGAAGGTCATCTCCAAAAGTAAAAAGCTGTTCTAAATAATTAACTTTTATACCTGTTTCTTCGAGCAATTCTCTATGAACTGCATCTTGTAATTTTTCATCGTCTTTTACAAAACCGCCAACAAGTGCCCATTTATTTTTTAAAGCGCCAAATTTTTGTTTGATAAGCAGTACATTTAATTCGTTTTTGGAGTATCCGAAAACAATGGCGTCAACTGCAATTTTTATATTTTGAGTAATTTCCATGCTTTATGCGTAAGTTTTACACAAATATAACTCCATAGAACTCTTTTTATTATACTTGCCTTTTAGTACTTTTAATACCTACTAAAATTTGTATTTTCGCTTTATGATAAAACAAGTATTGCTTATCGCCCTAATAGTATTAGGAAACATCTCTTGCGGAGAACAGAAAACCGATGAGGTTACAGATGCTGCTGCAAAAGCTTTGGTAGACTTAAAAAAGTTGCCTAAAAAAGTAGAGCCGAGCACGGCTGCTGTTGAGATTTTAAAAGACTGGACAGAATATAACGCCTTAAATGGTGCGATAAAATCTTTTTATGTGGCAGAAACTAAGGAAGATCTATCGGTTTTATTAGATGATTTAATAGAAAAGCAAAAATTGTTAGAAGCGTCAGCTTATCCAACAGAATTTGATCGACCAGACATAAAAAGTAGACAGAAAATGTTTAAAACCTATGTGTTAAAAATTAAGTCTAACATGGCATATGACATAAATCCAAGAGAGGCTGTAATACAAACTATTGAGGCTTATAATGCCTTTAATAATCAATTTTCTATCGTTTTAAGTAGTAAAATTGACACTGAACTTTTATTTGAGGAATAAGATATTTGTTATAACTGTTTTTGGCGTAAAAAAAATCGTGAATCTAGAATACTAGGTTACATACTTTCTATTACCGTACCGAACAAAAATGTTGATGAGCTTGTTATGATTAAAAGGCAGGCGAGGGTGTCTTAAAAGAAAAATTCAAAGAAAGTTATTATAAAAAAGATGCGTGTATTAAAATAATACACGCATCTTTTTTATAAACAGTAAACTACTGCTTCTTCTTTTTTCCTTTTGTAGTTTCAACAGGAGCTTCAACTGGCGCAGGTTCAGCAGCAGCAGGCGGATTTTTTCTAGATTCTAATGCCTGTTTACTTAAACTAGCTAAATTAAAACTAGGATCAAGTTGTAAGGCTTCATCCATATACACTAAAGCAGCATCAATATTATCTTTATCTAAATTAAAGGCAACTAGGCCTTTTAAATGTAAAAAAGCTGCTTTTAACGATGCCTCGTAAGGTTGTTGACGTTCGTAGAATGCATGTTTCATATCGTCTGTTGAGTTTGTTAAGCCATATTCAATATCAGTTGAAGCGCCGCTTGGATTGCCTGTTTGTATTTTTAAATCGGCCAACTCGTAAGCTACATAGGGGTTTGGATTTCTTTGTTGTAGCACTTCAAATTGTTCTATAGCTCTTTTAGGCTGATTTAATGCTTTTAAAGAAATCGCCTTTACCTGTACCGCTAAATCAGAGTCTGTTGCTACTTTCTCAATACCAATAGTATTTAACGCTTGCATATGTTGATCATCATTTGCATAAATAAAAGCTAAAGTGTCTTTTCGTTGTACCGAAGGCGAAATAACATTCAAATGAGTTAAGGCATTTATAACGCCACTAACATCTCCTTGCATGCGCATTTGTTGGTAAAAAGCTTCATAATGTTTTTGTAATTCTGATTTTGTTTGTGCGGTTAGCGTTAACCCTAAACAAAGTACGATAGCGAATACTATTTTTTTCATTGGTTCAAATTCGTGTTTATTGATTTTGCTAAACTATAAAAATTATTTGTAGTTTGTTGTTAAGGAAAGCCTTAAAACAAAAAAGATGCCGTAAAGGCATCTTTTTCTATTTTTGGTTTATACTAGTTGGGTTTTTAAACAGCCATTAAAGACACCTCTTTATTGGTAAAAGCGCGGATTAGGCTGGCATAAAATGCTAAACTTTTATGATCTTTATCTAAACAAGATTTTAAAAAGTCGTTTAAATTTTGAAATAATAAGTTAGCATGTAGTGTTGGCAAATAGGTGTTTACCTTTTTAGGGTCATACACACTATCATCCATAATAATATCCATAGCTACCCTTTTTCTGTGGTAATCAATAGATACATCAGAAGCATTGTAGTATTTTTTTAGAATAGCTACGTGTAGGTTTTTTAACTTCTGAGAGTTTTCTCGATTTGGAGTGCTTTGTGAAATAAGGTTTTCTAATTCAGAAATAACCTTTTCTTTTAAACTTAAATTTTCCATCATAATCGATTTAATATTACACATCAAAGTTATTGTTTTATCGATGTAATGCATAGATACTTAACATTAGAGATCTAATTTTGTTGTGAAAGTGGATAATTTTGTTGTAAGCTATTTCTTAATAGGGGTAAGAAATTCAAATTTTTTAACATTTAAAAGCCAACTACTAGTAATAATTTTGCCTTTTTCTGAATTATCGGCATCATATTCTGGTTTTTTTAGACCTCTCTCAATAGCTTCGGCAGTATAATATTCTTTTTTTGTAGGATGTTCAGGATACACTCCATTGATAATTTCGTTCCACCAATCGTTTTCTACAACTGCTAAAATAATTCTGATGCAGTCATTTCTATGAATCAAGTTTACGGGATGATGTCCGTTTTTTAAATTCGTTTTTTTAGAAAGCATAGTTACAGGATGCCGATCTTCGCTAATTAAACCTCCGAACCTAATAATCGTCATTTTTAAATTAGTGTCTTCTTTGAACACTTGTTCTGCTAGCAGTAACTGGTGCCCAGATTCGGTATTTGGTGTGGGAGTAGTTTTTTCTGTTACGATGCCGTCAAAATCACCGTAAACCGATGTGCTGCTTACGAATACAATATTTTTAACAGACGTATTTTTAATCTCGTGATGCAATAATTGCATTTTAGCAACATAGTTTTCTGTATTTGTCCCTCTAAGTTTTGGCGGTACATTTATAATTAGGGTGGTTACATCCTTTAAAAATGCATCAATAGGTCCTTGAATGGCTGTTTCAGAAAGTAGTACGTAATAAGGATGTATTTTCTCTTGTCGTAAAATTTGCAATTTATCTTCTGATGTCGTTGTGCCTTTAACTGTAAATCTTTTCTCAATAAATACTTTTGCTAAAGGCAATCCTAACCAACCGCAACCTATAATGCCAATCATATTAATTAAAGTTTACAGTTTTAATAAGCAAGGTTGCATCGTTTAATATAAACGGCATCGGAATATTATCTTTGGGTCTTGCTGGTATCGTAAATTGGGTATTGCTCAACAAATCGTTCGCAGACTCGTATAAAGTAAGTGTTAGTTTTTCGTTTTTAGGAAGTATTAAAGTAACTTCGGTATCGTCATTATCACTTATGTAATGTGTAACTAATTTTCCTTTTTTTCTATTTTCAAGAAAATAGTCAGACAACGCTATGCCGTTCACAGTCGCTTTTGTGAGCAGTACCTCATTGGTAAAAAGGTCTAAACGGTTTACATTTCGTTGTGGTTTAATACAAATTTCTAAATGCCTATTTTCACCTATTATCGTATCTTTTGTCGTTTCAATAGTTGGTGCTAAAATATTTTTTGATGGAGCGTTAGCTACAAAAGTAAAACTGCTTCGATATTTACTACTAATCATTATATTGTTCAGTTCTTTAGCTAAGGTTTTATCGGTACCAATAAATTGAGTGGTCCAGTCAGATAGTTCATTTTCATAAGTAGCCCATTGCGCAGTGTTTTTATCGGCATTGTACACATATAATAAACTAGTAGGTTTTGCATTGCCTTGTGAGAAACCACTATTAAAATGTGCTATGGCCATACTCACTAGAAATAAAAATATAGCTAAAGAAGCTATAAAACCTTTTCGTTTATAAAAACCTATTATAGGCAGTAACAAGAAAAAAACTAAGCTTGTTAATAGGGTAGAAGCGACCATCATTTTTAAGCCTAAACCAACTGGGAACATTTTTATAAAAGGAGTAAAAATCCATAAAGCAGGTAAGGCTAAAAATACAAACAATAAAGCGTTAGGTTTTTCTTGATGTATCAACACTAAAAACGAAGCTAAAAGCGCAAAAACAGGAATTATAAAGAAATTAGCGCCAGGTAAATACGCTGTGAGCAATCCGCAAATCACTAACCATACTACTAATGGTGCAACGACTACATTTTTGGTACTAAGCTGGTTGAATTTATGATAGGTAAAAAAACAAACGGCGACGGAAAATAATACAAAAGCAGTAATATAGGTATAGCCATTGTAAGTAAAGCCATGAAGCACATCGGTATATTGCGGATACATAAATTTTAACACAGTCCAACTAAAATAACCAACAACTCCGTTTATTAGGAGCACTATAAAAAGGGGTAAAAAACCTGTCAGAACTTCTTTTATGGCTAGAGATTTCCGCTTGAAACCATAAATTAGTAGAACGATAAAAGAAAACACGGCAATACCGTATAAAATCCAAATCCATTCAAATGGGTAAGATACTAGTTTAAAAAATGGTAGGGTAAAATAATTATAATCGTTTAGGCTTTTTAGATTAGTTAAATCAGCATCACTAAAATAAGTGAGTAATGGCATTAGGTAACTACCTTGATGTGCTAGTGTTTTTTTATCTAAACGCTCGTAGGTATCTTGAGCGGTATGATAATCAAAATGATCATCAATAAAGGCAAAATTTAATCCTTCAATATCGCCTTCTTCTCTAAAAACCGTTAAATCAGTATCATTAGGCAACATTTTATAAATACTGTACACCAACGAATTTGCGACCGGATAATCCGGATTAGCCTTCGTAAATTCTTTAATTAAGTTGCCGTTTCCTCGGTTGGTTTCTATTAACATATATGACGGACCACCACTACCACGCGCTTCAAAATTCAACACCAAACCTACGTCTTTCGCCCAAGGATGATTTTTTACAAATAAATCAGCGCCATTTAAACCTAATTCTTCGGCGTCAGAAATTAAAATAATAATATCGTTTTTTGGCGTTTTATTTTCTGCTAAAAAAGCCCGTACACTTTCTAAAATAGTTGCCACACCACTAGCAGCATCACTCGCACCAAAAGATGAATGTGGACTACTATCATAATGCGATAATAACAATAAAGCCTTACCTTTTTCAGTACCTTTTATACGAGCCAAAATATTGGTAGCCTTACTTAAATTTGCCCAATCTCCAGCCGTATAACCATCTTGTAATGAGGTTTGTAAGCCCATTTTTTGCAATTCATTTACAATATACGCTCTGACTTTGGCATGTGCAGAAAACCCAACACCGTGTGGCTTTTCAGACATTTTTTTTACATGAACTAATGCCCTGTCGGTAGCAAAGGATGTTTTAATCAAATCCGTATCAGGGGTATAGTTAGGTACAGATACTTTAAAACCTAAATAAATGGCTAAGAGCAGTAAAATAAGAGATAAAATAGAACTTGTATTTTTCATGGGTAGGGTTGTAGACTATTTTTTAGCAGTAATTAAGTAGCGTATAAAAGTATAAAAATTATATGGGATAATTATTTGTAATTAAACACCGATTTTAATTATAGATGCTATTATTAACATCTTAAAAAATAGCATAATAAATATTATTTGTATTAAAATATTGTGAATAGTCTAAATATTTTTAGTATCTTTCAAATCAACCTAAAAATAAATGTATATGGGAATCAAAAGTTTTCAAGGCGCACGGAAAGTGGTAAAAAAAGAATACGATGCCCCAACCTTGGTACAAGATTATATGACCAAAAAATTGGTGACTTTTACGCCAGATCAAAGTATATTAAGTGTCATGGAGCTTTTCTCAAAGTATAACATTTCTGGTGGTCCGGTTTTAGACGGTAATGGCTTTTTAGTAGGTATTATTTCTGAGGCAGATTGTATGAAAACAATTTCAGAAAGTCGTTATTTTAACCAGCCTATATTAGATAAAAGTGTTGAGTCTTATATGACTAAAAATGTAGAAACTATTCCGCCAGACATTAGTATTTTTGATGCAGCTGGTGTTTTCCATAAAAATAACAGACGTAGATTACCCGTTTTAAAAGACGGAATTTTAGTAGGCCAAATTAGTAGAAAAGATATTGTAATTGCTGCACTTAAATTAAGTGGGCAGAATTGGTAGCTCACGAATGGGGAACAAATGTTGATATAAAATAAATGCTTTCCTTTGGAAAGCATTTTGTATTACTTAAAGTAAGAGTTCCCCTCCTCCGGAGGGGCTAACCTGCCTGCCGGACAGGCAGGGCTAGGCTTTCTAGGAGACTTCTACTCCCTTTTCACAATCATATACAAATCGTTTTCTAAAGGCAAATACCCTAAATCATACACAAAGTAATAAATGGTTCCTTTTTTGGTGGTGTAGATACTTGTAAAATTATCGAAATCGAAACCCTTGTCTTGAAGTTTGTTTTTTGAAGTAGTTGTTTTACCCTCTTTTAAGGGAAAACTTTCTAAAATTCTATGATTTTTTCGGAGTCTATTATTGATGTTTCGGATCAGGTTTTTACTGTCCTTATTCATTTTATTGTGGTGGGCATTTCTACAATAGTCTGAACAGAATTTTTTATCTTCTCTTCCAATTATTTTATCACCACATTCAGGACACTTTTTTTCCACGATTACTGTTTTTTAAAGTTGAAGGTCACTTCTTCTGTTGATCCGTCTTCATTCGCGATAACTACATGGGCATTCATCTGTGTATCGCTTACTTTTTCGTAGGTTAAGCCACTAAAATACAATTTATTTTCTTCTTTTTTAACGAGTTTAAAATCTTGTGTTTCGTCTTTTTCTTCCCAACCTTTAAGGTCACCTCCAAAATGTTTTAATTGCAAAATAAGCGAATCACCTTTTTCGAGAATATGGCCAATTTCGTAAAAATTGACTTTCCCATCAACCACTAATCTAAAGGAGAAAAGCATAGAATCGCCCATGGCGGACGTCCAAATTTCTTCTGTGTCACCTCCAAATGCTTCACCTTTCCAATGGCCTTCCATAAAGCTGGCATCAGTAATTGTTGCCTTCGGTGAAGTTTCATCTTCGGCTAATGTAATCGTGTTTTGTGAGAAACAAAAAGTTGTAAAAAGTAAAAAGATACATAAAGCTTTCATATTCAGCAGGGTATTATAACGGAATTCTAAGATACAATTAATTTTTTAGTTGTTTAACTAACATCAATCTTATAACCCGTTAATAAGCCTTGTAAGTTATCTTTAGAGAATTTTGCTTTTCGCAATTTATTTTCATCAGGATGTATAGCAAAGTTGTAGGCCGACCTAAAGTCGGCTTTCTCTAAAATAGTGTTACTAAAAACGGCGTTATGCAAATCGCTCTGTTCAAAAGAAGCCGCTGTAACATCAGCATTTGTAAAATCTACCTGATGCATTTTGCAATTTTTAAAGATGGTATTTTTTATTTTCAGTCCAAAAAAAGAAGCATAGTTTAGCAAACAATTATCAAAACTAAAAGACAGCAAAAAGGTGTTGCAAGCGCTAAAGTTTAGGCCAAGAAGTTTACAACTTTTGAAAAGGCAATCTTTTATAGTGCTTTCCTTTATTGTAGCATTACTCAAATCGCAGTCGATAAACTCACATTCTGAAAACGTTGTATTGGTAAGCGTTGCTTTTGAGAAAATACAGGTATCAAAAATACAGGTATCGTATTCCGCTTTAGGCAGGTTATTTTCAGAATAGTTTTGATTTTTAAAGCTTTTGTCGCGGATTAGTTGATGGTTCATTTTTATAATATTGATTTCAATGTACAAAAAATAAACATTTTACATCAATTTTTTAAGACTTTACTATGG
>JANQTG010000178.1:32688-50780 GCA_030731855.1 Cellulophaga sp.
CCATACTTTAGCTTGTTTTTGCTGATCTTCTGAAAAAGTATATACCGCAGACCTATATTTTTTCCGCATGCTGTGATTTGAGGTGCTTTTATGGGTCTGTAAATGAATTTGAATTAAGGTTTTTAGGTCGATTTTATGACTATCGAATTCCACAATAACCGCCTCAGAAAATGCGGTATTATTTTTGTCTGAGGCAATCCAGCCTTGTGAAACATTAGATATGCCTTTTAAGTTTTGAAATACCGCTTCTGTGCACCAATGGCATCCGCCGCCAAACCCTATTTCTTCAATTTCAGTCAATTAGTATGGTATTAGTAAAAAGAATTTTCTAAACCTTTTTGGTCGCTCTTATCGAACACATAACCCCTTTGAACCAAGAATCAAGAATAGATACTAAAGAGTAATTTTCTTGATTCTTGGAACGTAGCAGTCATGGTTTTAATGCTTCGATTGTATACAGATTAAGCTATAAAAAAGTATCAAAACGTTCAAAATGGCAGGTATACCCATCTGGTTTTTTTACCAAATAATCTTGATGATAGTCTTCTGCCGGCCAAAATGGTGCATAAGGTTCTAAAGTAGTCACAACTTTGCCATCCCATCTGTTGGCTGCATCAACGATTTCGATGACCTCTTGTGAAATGGTTTTTTCTTCTTCATTTTGATAAAAAATAGCCGATCGGTAACTCGATCCTAAATCATTACCTTGTCTATCAACGGTTGTTGGGTTATGAATACGGAAAAAGTAGTCTAATATTTCTCTAAAATTTGTCTCGTTCGGGTTGTAAGTAAGTTCAATACCTTCGGCATGCCCTGGGTGGTTTTGATACGTAGGATGGTCATTTTGCCCACCAATATAACCCACTTCAGTAGCTACTATCCCTGGGCGAACTCTGAATAAATCTTCCATTCCCCAGAAACATCCGCCTGCTATGTATGCTTTTTTATTGTTTTCCATGTAATTCAAGTATTAAGTATTAAGTAAAATTTTCAAGTATTTGATATAGCGTTTTGTAAACTTTAGAGGGCTATGACTTTTTAGCTATAGCTACATATTAAGTTTGTAATCTTTCTAATTTCGGAGCTATCATAGTGGTGCAATAGCTTTCATTTTTATTTTTTGAATAATAATTTTGATGGTATTCTTCCGCTTTAAAAAACTTTTCGAACGCAGAAACTTCTGTTGTAATTGGTTTGTCGTAAACACTAGAAAGTTCTTTAATTATATTTTTAATCGTTTGTTTTTGCCAATCGTTTTCATAAAACACTACAGATCGGTATTGGTTACCGTAGCCAAATTTGTCGGGTTGGGGGATCGTAGCATCATGACTTCTGAAAAAAATTAAAAGTAGCGAATCATAGCTAATTAGCTCAGCATCAAAACTAATTTTCACAAGCTCTGCGTGACCTGTCTTACCAGAACTTACTTCTTTATAAGTGGGTGTTCCAGGAACAATACCACCCGAAAAACCCGAAACGACCGTTTCAATGCCTTTTATGTTTTTAAAAACAGCCTCTAAACCCCAAAAACATCCGCCACCAAAATAAGCTATATGATCAGCTTTCATCTTTTAAAAATTTTGAGTTTTAATTAATTAAATACGAAATTAAAAATACGAAGTACGAAACATCTAAAAGGCAAAAACGTGTCATAATTAAAAATTAATGTAAAACTAACAGCGCTACTAATAGAAGTCTGGTGATTATTTCATTTCTTTTAAAGTCTTGTACTAAACATAATAGTAGTTACAACTTTAATTCTTGCACCGAGTATTTCGACTATGCTCAATATAAACTACATCGAAGTGCTTGCACTGAGCGGAGTCGAAGTGTGAACTTGAACTTGTACTTGATTACCTCTTTATGCCTCAATTTGCAAAGTCATCGATTCAGAATTAATACAATAGCGTAAGCCACTAGGTTCTGGTCCGTCGGGAAAAACGTGGCCTAAATGGGCGTCGCAGGTGTTACACATTACCTCAACCCTAACCATACCAAACGAACTATCTTTATGATATTTAATAGCGTTTTCTTTAATGGGTTGCGTAAAGCTTGGCCAGCCTGTACCTGATTCGAATTTTATGGTAGAAGCAAATAAAGGCGTATCACAACAAACACAATTATATTGTCCGGCATCGTGAGCACTGCATAACGCGCCAGAATGTGGAGCCTCTGTACCTTTGTTTCGGGTGATTTTAAATTGTGCGGGACTCAATATTTCTTTCCACGCTGTCGCTGTTTTTTCTACTCTTTTATCAGGTTCCGGATTACCGTTAACCGAATAACTAATTACATCTTTCCAAGTTATCATAGCATGTATTTTTTTAGTAAGGATTTAGAAATAAAATAAACAAAAAAAGGTCTGACTTGCGCCAAACCTTTTTTTAGAAAAATATTTTAAGGTTATAGTGCAGCGTCTATAGCGTCAGTATATACCTTTTTTGGAGAAACACCTACTTGACGGCTTACAATTTCTCCGTTCTTAAATACTAATACTGTAGGGATGTTACGAACGCCGTATTTAGCAGCAAATTCTTGATTTGCATCAACATCTACTTTGCCTACAACAGCTTTACCTGTATATTCATCACTAACTTCATCGATGATTGGACCAACCATTCTGCAAGGACCACACCAAGCTGCCCAAAAATCTACAACAACTGGTTTGTCGCTTTTTAAAACAACTTCGTCAAAAGTTGCATCTGTTATTTCTAATGCCATTTTATTTCTTTTTATTGATTATACAAATTTAGTCAATTATTTTACTTTTTCCTTACAAAGAGTACATTCGTTTTGACTATCACAGTATTAGGTTTGCCTATGTTTAAACCTTACAAATTACAGCCTTTAGAGTTCTTTGATGTTTATCTTCTTAAAAACTAAAACCCGCATGGTTTTAAACCAAACGGGTTTTAATAAAAACTAACTCAAAATATAACTAACTAACTAACTAACTAACTCAAATTTTACTTTAAAAATTCTACTTTGCCAGTTTCCATATTGTAAACTGCACCAACGATTTTTAATTTACCTGAATCTTCCATACTTTTCATTGTCGGAGATTTTAATCTAATATCAGCCACTGTTTTGTGAACGTTATCGGTAATTATTTTGTTCACATAAGGCTTATTTTTAGAACTGATTTCAACACCTTCTTCGGCGATAACAACGGGTTTAATTTCATCTAAAAGTTTTTGTAATGAAGCCATTCCTAATGACGCTGCGTCTGTACCATCAACGGCATTATAAACAGCACCGCAAGAAGTGTGTCCCATAACAATAATTACTTTTGATCCGGCTACGGCGGTGGCAAATTCCATAGAACCTACGATATCGTCGTTTTCAATATTTCCAGCAACACGAGCTACAAAAATATCTCCAATACCTAAATCAAAAACATCTTCAACAGGTACTCTACTATCTACACACGAAAGTACTAAAGCTTGCGGATATTGTCCAATCATCGCTTCTACACGTTGCTCTGAATGGTCTCTTTTAGTTAAATTATTAGATTGAAAATTTTCGTTCCCTTTTTTAAGTCGTCCTATAATTTCATCAGGGGTCATGTTTGCTTGTTCATCAGCAGACATAATACTTTTAATAGGTGCCTCACTCATAGACATTTCCTTGGCCACTTCTTTAGCAATTTCGGTGACCATTTCGCTAGATATGCCAGTTTTTGCTTCTTGACAAGATATTCCTAAAAATGCAGTCATAACCGCAGCTACTAATAATTGTTTATTTTTCATAGTTATTGATTTTTGTTATTTAATTTGATTGCGTTTATATTGATGGTTTTTAAAAATTCTGATGTAAACTAAATTGTAATTGACCTTTGCCCCAAGCGTCTGTTTTTTGATTCATCCAACCCAACTGTACCCTTAATTTTGGAGCCAAAACATACCCCATTCCTAAATAAGTTCTATTTCGATCAAATAATTCCACACTACGATTATCTCCAATTTCTGTTTCTCCATTGATAAAAAGTTCGTTGTAAAGCGCAACATAAACTGCATTTTTTTCTAATTCCGTTTTATTTAATGGCACATTAAAGAATAGCATATATCTATAACGCGTTCTAAAATCTTGCTCTTCTACAAAACGTTGTTCATAACGAAAACGATGGGTTAAAAAGTAACGACTTCCTATTTTTTGAGGAATTAAAGCCTCTTGATATAATCTATTTTCATTAGAGGTGTCATTATTATCACCTGGAACACCTGAGGTTATATTCGCTACCCCTAGCGTAAACATAATGTTGGTTTCTTTTGGTCTGTAAGTAAGTCCAGTACGCAATAAAAGTTGCTCCATATCGCCTAAACCAGCCCAGTCACGGTATTGAATATCTCCTTGAACTCCCCATTGACTATCTTTGAAATTAGCATTAAAAAAATACATATACCAGGCGCCCGTTTGTGCTTCATGTACCTGGGCATTTATTTTTGGTATAAAAAGAAAAAATGTTATTATAATAATAAGGTACTTCATCTTGGTTGATTTTGAAACAAATTTAAGGATATAAGTAAACCCCACATAACAGATTGTGATACTTTTAACAAATGATAGTAATACTTTTATTATTGATTTGTACGCTTTCGATATGGAATTGCAAGGAACAGCTCAGGTATTGATCCATATGGGAATACTGCTTTGGGTGTTTTGCGGAAGCTAAAAAGGGAGTATAGTACTATTGCTGAAAATCTTAATAGTTCACAGCTTTTTATGAGATTTTATGCTATTAAAAGATAGCTTTTAATTTCTATGTTTGAATACCATAAACGGTATGCGCTTACATTGCGGTTTCGGATTCAGAAGTACATTTTAAACTAATCTCTCCACCCAATGCACACTCTTTTTCATAGACTATTTCTCCTTCGGTATTTGTAACAACTATGTTATATACTTCGCCAGATTTAGTCGATGTTACCGAAAGCTTAGAAGTATCTTCAAAAATGACTTCTTCACATGCTGTTTTGAGTATACAAAAGGATTGGATCGTGTTTTCACTAGTTTCTTCGGTAGTACAAGAAAAAAACACGAAACTTAAAGCTAAAGTTAAAAATTTAAATGTTTGCATCACTCGTCGTTTTTGTGTTTATAATACTATAACAACTTTAAAAATAGAAACCCTACCTTTTAGTATCTTGAACCTTTAATTCAATTTATAAACTACTTCTTGTTCTTCTAGTCGCAGCAATAATTCACTAGAAATCTGTATTTTTTGTTTTCGACTAATTAAATCTACTTTTATTTCTTCATCCATTTCGTACACCATAAAATTTAGGGAATGATCTCCTTTGTGTGATCGGATAGTATCTTTTAGAGTATGAATAACACTTTCATTTAAAGTATCTATATTTAGTTTGATGGTTAATTTTTTCGCATAGGTTTCCATAACTTCTTGCAATAACATAAAACTATTGAACTGCATTCTCGGATCTCCTTTTTTACCTGTATCGCGATTAACCCATCCTTCTCGAACAAATAACTTTACATAAACAAAAGAATTGATCATTAAAAAATGACGGAATTTTAGATATTCTTCCCCAAAAACTCTAAACTCAAACGTATCGGTATAATCTTCCATGGTAAAAGCAGCCCAACCTTTTCCGTTTTTAGAAATTCGATGTTGTACATCGGTAATAACACCTGCAAAGGAAACTTCACGGTTTAAAATGCTTTCTAGATTATTTAAGTGCGATAAACTTGCATTGCAAAATGCTTTTATTTCTGCGTTAAAATCATCTAAAGGATGGCCTGAGATATAAACGCCTACCACTTCTTTTTCTCTCCGTAGTTTTTCCATGGTGCCCCATTCTTCACAAGGTGGCACAATAGGTTCTGGAATTTGCACTTCGCTTGCATCTCCAAAAAGACTTACTTGACTGGAATTTTCGTTTTCTTGAAATTTAGCACCATATTTTACGGCTTTTTCTAAAAAGGTAATTCCGTCGCCATCATCATGAAAAAATTGTGCTCTGTGGGTAGTTCCTAAGGAATCAAATCCGCCCGCAACCGCTAAACCTTCAAAGGCTTTTTTGTTAGCCGCACGTAAATCTATTCGTTTGGCTACATCGAAAACCGATTTATAAGGACCATCTTTTTTACGATGATCTACAATAGTTTCAACCGCGCCATGGCCAACGCCTTTTACCGCGCCCATTCCGAAACGTACTGCGCCACGATCGTTTACAGAAAATTTATAGTATGATTCGTTCACATCGGGTCCTAAAACTTCTAGTCCCATGCGCTTACATTCTTCCATAAAAAAAGTCACCTGCTTAATATCATTCATATTGTTACTCAATACCGCAGCCATATATTCGGCAGGGTAGTGGGCTTTACAATAAGCAGTTTGGTAGGCAATCCACGCATAACAAGTAGAGTGACTTTTATTAAAAGCATAGGCTGCAAATGCTTCCCAATCTTTCCAAATTTTTTCGAGTTTATCAACAGCGTGACCTTTCGCAGAAGCTTGTTCTATAAACTGAGGTTTCATTTTATCTAATACATACTTCTGCTTTTTACCCATCGCTTTACGCAAAACATCGGCTTCACCTTTGGTGAAATCGGCTAGTTTTTGCGAGAGTAACATCACTTGCTCTTGATAGACTGTAATTCCGTAGGTTTCTGCCAAATACTCTTCCATGGCTTCCAAATCGTACTGAATTTCTTCATCCCCATGTTTCCGCGCAATAAAACTCGGAATGTATTCCATTGGGCCAGGTCGGTATAAGGCGTTCATGGCAATTAAATCGGCAAAAACAGTTGGCTTTAGTGCCCGCATGTGTTTTTGCATCCCTGGAGATTCATATTGAAAGATCCCGACAGTTTCACCGCGTTGGAACAATTCGTATGTTTTTTCATCATCTAAAGGAAAGTTCTCAGGATCTAATTCGATACCATGTTTTGCCTTTACAATTTTTACCGTGTCTTTAATTAAGGTTAAGGTTTTTAAGCCTAAAAAATCCATTTTTAGTAAGCCCGCATCTTCCACCACCGAGTTATCAAACTGGGTGCAATACATCTCAGAATCTTTGGCTAAAGCCACCGGAACAAACTTTGTAATATCATCCGGAGTAATAATTACACCACAGGCATGAATACCAGTATTCCGAACTGAACCTTCTAAAATATATGCTTGGTTTAAGGTTTCTGCCTCTAAACCATCACCCTCAGAAATATTTAATAATTGATAAATATTTTCCATTTCTTCAGCTCTAAATTTCTTTTTGAGCTGCTCCACATCAATATGCATTATTTTATTAAGCTTAGACATGGTAGGGATCAACTTCGCAATCCGATCTGCATCTCCTAAAGGCAAATCTAAAGCACGAGCGGTATCGCGAATCGACGATTTTGCCGCCATGGTACCGTAGGTAATAATCTGCGCTACTTGGTTGGCACCGTATTTTTTAATCACATAATCCATCACCCGACCACGACCTTCATCATCAAAATCGATATCAATATCGGGCATCGACACACGATCCGGATTTAAGAAACGCTCAAAAAGTAAATCGTATTTAATAGGGTCGAGATTGGTAATCCATAAACAGTACGCCACCGCAGAACCCGCAGCAGAACCACGACCAGGCCCCACGGAAACATCCATAGCGCGTGCCGCTCTAATAAAATCTTCAACAATTAAAAAATAACCAGGATAGCCTGTTTTTTCAATGACTTTTAATTCAAAATCTAGTCGTTCATCAATCTCTGGTGTAAGTTTTCCATACCTTATTTTCGCTCCTTGATAGGTAATATGACGCAGAAATTTATTCTCACCACGCTTACCACCATCTAATTTATCTTCAGGAAATTGAAATTCTTCTGGAATATCAAAAGCAGGCAATAATACATCGCGCGCTAGCGTAAATGTTTCTACTTTATCAATAATTTCTTGAATATTAGTTATAGCATCAGGCACATCTTTAAAGAGCGCTTTCATCTCTTCGGACGACTTAAAATAGTACTCTTGGTTTGGCAATCCGTACCGATACCCTCGACCACGGCCTATAGGTGTTGCCTGTTTTTCCCCGTCTTTAACACACAATAAAATATCGTGCGCATGGGCATTTTCTTTTTCAGCGTAATAGGTATTGTTAGTTGCAATTAGTTTTACCTGATGTTTCTCAGCGAACTGAAGTAACACTTGGTTTACCCGATCTTCATCTTCTTGACCGTGACGCATAATTTCTATATACAAATCGTCACCAAAAGTTTCTTTCCACCAAAGTAAAGCTTCTTCCGCTTGGTTTTCGCCCATATTTAAAATCTTACCAGGCACTTCCCCATAAAGGTTTCCTGTTAATACAATAAGATCTTCTTTGTACTGTTCTACAATCTTTTTATCGATTCTGGGTACATAATACTTGCCATCAATAAAGGCAATCGATGACATTTTTGCCAAGTTGTGGTAGCCATTTTTGTTTTTAGCTAGAAAAACGACTTGGTAGCCATTGTCTTTTTGCGATTTATTGGTGTGGTCTTCGCAAACCTGAAACTCGCAACCTATAATAGGGGTAATTTCTTGTTCAGGAATAAACTCGTGCAAAGGCTCTTCACCTTCTTCTAGTCGCCCTTCTTTGGTAGCTTCAAATCGAATTTCATTTTCATCATTTCGGGTTTTTACCGCCTTGTTGTGATTGATAACACCACTTACAAAATGAAAAGCACCCATCATATTCGCATGGTCGGTAATGGCAACAGCAGGCATTTTTGCTTTTGCCGTAGCTTTTATTAAATCGGGTACGCTAATAGTCGATTGTAAAATAGAAAACTGCGTATGATTATGTAAATGAGCAAAATTTGCCGTTTCTAAAGTCTTTACATTTTCTTTGATTTCTGCTTTAGAAATGCCACCAGTATCTTTCTCCCAAAGGGCATCAGCAATTTTTTTCGATGCTTTTTTTAGGTTGATGTGTTTTAAACCAATTAACTGAATTTCTTTAGGATTTGCCTTAGAGAAATTCTTAAAATAATCTGGTTGAACATTTAACTGCTCCAGCGTGTATTGTTGTTTCCGAACCAGTTCTAAAAAACAACGTGTCGTGGCTTCTACATCGGCGGTAGCGTTGTGCGCTTCGCCAAACGCTTCGCCAAATAAATATTCGTGTAACTCGGTTAAAGTTGGTAATTTGAATTTTCCACCACGACCGCCGGGCAGTTTAAGGAGTGATGCCGTATGCTCGGTACAGGTATCTAAAACAGGTAATTCTTGCAAAGGGTTTTCGACATTTAGGCGATGAAACTCCGCACCCATAATATTCAAATCGAAACCTACATTCTGACCCACCACAAATTTAGTTTTTGCCATGGCGGCATTAAACTTTTGTAGCACTTCGGCTATTGGGATACCATCTTTTTCTGCTAAAGCGGTGGAAATACCGTGAATTTGTTCTGCGTCATAAGGAATATTAAATCCCTCAGGTTTAATTAAATAATCTTGATGTTCCACCACATTTCCCATAGCATCATGCAATTGCCAAGCAATTTGTATGCAACGCGGCCAGTTATCTACATCGGTAAAAGGGGCGTTCCAGTTTTTAGGTAATCCAGTAGTTTCGGTATCGAAGATTAAGTACATAAAAAATCTATTTCATTTCATTCCCACGAAGGTGGGAATCTGTTGAGCATAAATAAATGCCTTTTAAAAGCAAAAAAGCTAGCCTATAAAATTAGTAAAAAGGCTTTGGTAGAAAAAATGTTATTGTAAGGAGTTATTAACGGAGTAAATAATTGCATTTAGCTCAAAACAATTGTAAATTTTGGGCCTTAAAAAATACTAGTTGCTTAAGATAAAATACCCTTTTGATCCTCTTATAAAACACCATGTATATATTGCGTTGGGTCTTGCATTTTGGATTTTTATTTTTCTATATTTTACAGAGCCTTTAGATGTTAATGAAATTAGTGACTTAGAAAAAATATTATATCTACCTTTTTATGGAATTGCAGGTGGCTTGGCTTATCTAATAATGCTTCCATTTCAACAATGGCTTTTTAAGACAAATAACAAGGACTGGACCCTACAAAGCGAGCTCTTTTTTTTACTTTTTTTTATCATCATGGGTCTTATTTTATCTAGAATAGTATACGTATTTATAATAGTTCCGAATGAACCAAACTTATATAGTCTAGCTTACTTTACTACAAGAATTTATGTTCCGGCCATCACAGCTTTGTTTCCTATTATATTTATCGGGCGGTGGGCAATAGGAAAGTATAAAAACAAAAGACTAGAAGATAAAAAAATATTAATTAGGGGCGAAGGTACTTATGAAGGTTTTCGATTGCTACAAGAAAATGTAATCTGTATAAAGTCAGATGATAATTATATTGAAGTATCATATCTCGGAAATGGGGAATTAAAAAGTCAATTAATTCGCAATAAACTTTCGGTGATTGAGAACGATTTTCCTTTTTTACTTCGTACCCACAGATCGTATTTAATCAACCCTTTACATTTTCAGCAATGGGAAAAGACTAGTGGAAAATTACATATCATGTTGAGCCATCAAGTAAAAATTCCAGTATCTAAGTCGTATACAACTCTTGTAAAATCATCTCTTAAAGACTTAGTTGTTTAGTTATAGTATTCATTAGCCACAAAATAGGATCATTCTACCCCAAATCCTTGTATATAATGGTTTTCTTAGATTATATAAAATAAGTTTGTTAAAACAATAACGATATTTTCAGAAGCCGGAAACTTTAAAACAAACAATATGAAAACTTTAATTATATTATTTTTATCTAGTACAATTTTATTCAACGCTTATGGTCAATTAGAAACATGTGATTGTAAGAAAGATTTAGATTTTTTAGTTGATAAAATGAAAGAAATGCCATCTTATAAACATCAAATAAAAAAACAAAACAAAGAGGCATCTTTTCAAAAAGAGTACTCAGCTATTGCGGATGAATTAAAAGAACCTATAACTGTTTATGAATGTTATTTGTTACTCAATCAAATGATGGCAATTGTAACAGATATTCATGCTACTGTTTTATCGAATACTATTCCGTTTTCAATTGAGAAAGCAAAAGATAGTTTAGAGCTTGCTAAATTTATAGTAAGTGCTAAATTTAAAAACCATCCTAGTTCCTTAAAAAACTTAAAGGAATTAAGTGCAACACTTGCAAGTAAACCAAAAGATGTTATTGAAGGAATTTACTACTACGCTGATAATCTAACCGTTGGTATTTACTCTTTAGGGAATGAAAAATATGAGGGCGTAATACTTGAATCAAATTTACCGCTATGGACACCAGGGCAATTGTATATACATTTAAGAAAAGGTACTAATAATCAGTTTGAAGTTGCTAGCTATAATTTGTCTACTAAAAAAATGTATCATATAAAAAGTATTACTATTGAAAACGGGCGATTGTTTAGCTTGGTTAAAGATAATATGGCTAAAGATTATTCTCTTGTTCCAAAAGAAAATAGCGATTGGGAATATAAAGCTATAAACAAAAATACAGCTTATGTCCATTTTGGCACTTTTAGTAGGGCTAAAGCAAATAAAAATATTTCTGATGCTTTCTATGAAGCCAATAAAAATAATTTTAAAGTAGATAATATTATTGTTGATTTAAGAAATAATAGGGGAGGTAGTAAAAAATTATCTGATCCTTATTATAAATTATTCAAAAAAAGCGGAGCTAAAATCTATATTTTGACTAACCAGTTTACGGGAAGCAATGGAGAGCAATTCACGGTTCAGTTAAAAAAAATTAAAGGAGCTTTGCATTTAGGACAGACTACTTGGGGCATTATAAGCTACGGTTTTAATTATGGACGCAGCTATACTACGCCCTCAAAATTCTTTGATGTAATGCCGACAGACATGGATTTTCATAATAAATTTTTTGAATATGAAGATGTTGGGGTTGCGCCAGAAATAGAGTTGTATTCTAATAGTAGCTGGATTGATCAAACATTAGCTTTAATTGAAGCAAAATAATTAACAACAATATATTGCAAATTTTTAAAATTAACCTATATTTGCACCCGCTTAAAGACAAGCGGTTTTAGATTTCCGTATTAACGGAAGTGTAAAAACAAATAATTGAATTAATAACCAAGGGTCGGGCACCCTACAAATTAATGTGATATGCCAGTAAAAATTAGATTACAAAGACACGGTAAAAAAGGAAAACCATTCTATTGGGTAGTTGCAGCAGATGCAAGAGCTAAAAGAGATGGTAAATACTTAGAAAAATTAGGAATCTACAACCCTAATACCAACCCTGCAACCATTGAAATTAATGTTGATAATGCAGTAACATGGTTAAACAACGGTGCACAACCAACAGAGACAGCTAAACGTATTTTATCTTATAAAGGTGTGCTTTTAAAGCATCATTTAGCAGGTGGTGTTCGTAAAGGCGCTTTAACTGAAGAGCAAGCAGAAGAAAAATTCAATGCTTGGGTAGAAGAAAAAGGGAAATTAGTAGATTCTAAAGTAGGTGATTTAGATAAAGCAAAAGCTGATGCTAAAGCAACTGCATTGAAAGCAGAAAAAGAAGTAAATGCAAAGCGCACTGCTGATGCCATTGCTGCTGCTGCACCTCCAGTAGAAGAAGTTGTTGAAGAGGCTGCTCCAATAGTTGAGGTTGCTGAAGAAGCTGCTGCCACGGAAGAAGCTCCTGCTGCGGATACAGAAACAAAAGAGTAATTAATTTTAAAACGATATGCTAAAGTCAGATTGTTTCTACTTAGGTAAAATCGTTTCAAAATATAGTTTTAAGGGTGAAGTGCTAATTAAATTAGATACCGATGAACCCGAGGAGTACGAAAATTTGGAATCAGTGTTTATTTCTTTAGGAAATAATCTGGTTCCATTTTTTATTAAAAAATCTAGCCTTCATAAATCGACACTGCTTCGTGTTCGTTTTGAGGAAATTACAGATGAATCCGACGCTGACCGAGTTATGGGATCTGAAATTTATTTACCACTTACCTTATTGCCAAAACTTACAGGCACTAAATTTTACTTCCACGAAATTATAGGGTATACACTTTTAGATAGTGTTCATGGTGATATTGGTGTTGTTGAAAGTGTTAATGATACTACATCACAAGCCTTATTTGAAGTTAAAAAAGACGGAAAAGAACTGCTTATCCCTATAAACGATCAAATTATAACCAAAGTTGATCGGGAAAATAAAACTATTCATGTGACTACACCTGAGGGGTTGGTGGAATTATATATGGAGTAAATTACTATCAAAATTTTCAAAACCCTATGTCAGTTCGAGTTTTTTTCTTCTTGGAATAAAGAAAAAAGTATCGAGAACCCTTTTACAAACAAGGGTTCTCGATACAATTTTTTTTAACAAAAAAATCACTCGAACTGACATTTTAGTAAATAGTTTTAATAGGTAATATGAATATATTCAAATTCAAACAATTCCAAGTAAACCAAGATAAATGTGCTATGAAAATTGGTACAGACGGAGTGCTTTTAGGGGCTTGGGCAACGATTCCAAATAATACCTTTTCTATTTTGGATATTGGGACAGGAACAGGCGTAATTGCCTTAATGTTGGCACAACGCAGCGATGCCGATAATATCGAAGCGATTGAACTAGACGATGATGCTTTTGAACAATGCACAGATAATTTTGAGAACTCCCCTTGGGCGGACAGACTATTCTGTTTTCATGCTGGTTTTGATGAATTTGTAGATGAATACACCTCCGAAACTATCGAAATATCAGAGCTATACGACGTAATTGTGTCTAATCCGCCGTTTTATTCGGAAGACGTGTCTAGTGGTGATGCCTCAAGAGACTCGGCAAGGCAAAATTCCTCTTTACCTTTTGATGAATTACTTACAGGAGTTTCTAAATTACTAGCGCCAAATGGCGTTTTTTCAACTATTATTCCTTTTAAAGAAGAAGTCCATTTTATAGTTCTTGCAGAAAGTCAAAAGCTTTTTCCAATAAAAATAACAAGAGTTAAGGGTCATAAAGATGCTGAAGTTAAAAGAAGTCTTATTGCTTTTAGTTTTCAAAAAGAAACTTACATAACTGATGAATTAGTGATTGAGAAAGAACGACACCTCTATACCGACGAATATATTGCGCTCACAAAAGATTTTTATTTGAAAATGTAACTTTCCGACATTGCCTTGTTATAAATCTTTATTTATCTTTGGTAAAAAGATAAAGCTATGCGTCCAGATTTATTTGAAGCTCCTGATTACTATAATATTGATGATCTTTTATCGGAAGAACATAAACTGGTTCGCGATGCTGCAAGGCAATGGGTAAAACGTGATGTTTCTCCTATTATCGAAGAATACGCTCAAAAAGCAGAGTTTCCAAAACAAATAATAAGTGGCTTAGCGGAAATTGGTGCTTTTGGACCTTATATTCCTGAAGAATATGGTGGTGCAGGTTTAGACCAAATTAGTTACGGACTTATTATGCAAGAAATTGAACGTGGCGATAGTGGTGTTCGTTCTACGGCATCGGTACAATCTTCTCTAGTAATGTATCCTATTTTTGCTTATGGTAACGAAGCACAACGTAAAAAATACTTACCAAAATTAGCAACAGGAGAATTTATGGGTTGCTTTGGTTTAACCGAGCCTAACCACGGGTCTAACCCAAGCGGCATGGAAACGAAATACAAAGATATGGGCGACCATTATCTTTTAAATGGCGCTAAATTATGGATTTCAAATTCTCCTTTTGCAGACATTGCCGTTGTTTGGGCAAAAAACGAAAATGGTAGAATACATGGTTTAATAGTGGAGCGTGGCATGGAAGGTTTTTCAACGCCAGAGACACACAACAAATGGTCACTCCGCGCTTCCGCAACTGGGGAGCTTATTTTTGATAATGTAAAAGTGCCTAAAGAGAATATTCTACTTGGAAAAACAGGATTAGGAGCACCACTTGGGTGTTTAGATTCTGCTCGTTATGGTATCGCTTGGGGTGCTATTGGTGCAGCGATGGATTGCTATGATACCGCATTGCGTTATGCCAAAGAACGCATTCAGTTTGGAAAACCTATTGCAGCAACGCAATTGCAACAAAAGAAATTGGCTGAAATGATTACCGAAATCACCAAAGCGCAATTAATGGCTTTACGTTTAGGGCAACTTAAAAATGAAGGAAAAGCCACTACAGCTCAAATATCGATGGCGAAACGTAATAATGTAGAGATGGCGATAAATATAGCCCGCGAAGCGCGTCAAGTTTTGGGTGGTATGGGAATTACTGGTGAATACAGTATTATGCGCCACATGATGAATTTAGAAAGTGTGATTACGTATGAAGGAACACACGATATTCATTTGTTAATTACAGGTGCTGATATTACAGGTTTCCCTGCTTTTCAGTAAAACTTAAGTTTTAGTAATTTGAGATTAGTAGAGCAAAAATCATAACCGTTGATGACGACAATTGAACACTAAAATGTCCGTCTGAGCCTGTCGAAGACCAAACTAAAGGCTTACTTTTTTAAGACTTACTATAATCGATTTACTAATGGGTGTTTTGCTTTGATCTGCAAAATGATTGTAAGGTACTACCATATTTGTCTCTGGAAAATAGGCAGCTAAATTACCTTGTGGTATGTTATACGGAATTATTTTGAAATTATGGGCAGTACGCAAGGTTTCGTCATAATTACTAGAAATATCCACTACATCAAACTTCCTTAAGTTCCATTTTTTTATATCGAGCTCATTCATAAAAAGTACGCGCCTTTCATTATAAACTCCTCTGTAGCGATCATCTAGTCCGTAAATGGTGGTATTAAATTGGTCGTGCGAACGAATCGTCATCAACATAAATTCATTTTCTTTTAAATTATGCTTAGGTAATTCATTAAGGCTAAACTGCGCCTTGCCATTAGGAAGCATACTAAAATCTAAATTCCGAACATTATTAGGTAAATAATAACCAAGTCCTTTTGATGCTGTATTAGTGTTTTCAAAACCTTTAATAACCGTGTCAATAGTATTTCTAATAAGGTTGTAATCACCGGAGAGCGCCTCCCATTTCACATGATGTTTCCCATTAAAATAGGCGGTAGCCATTTCAGCAATAATATCAGGTTCACTTTTTAGATTTTCAGAGGCTGGTTTTAAAACGCCTTTAGATTGCCGAACACGACCCATACTATTTTCTATAGTGATAAAGCGTTCTTTACCGTTTTTAATGTCTTTTTCAGAGCGACCATAAGTAGGTAAAATAAGCGCTGTTTTTCCGGTAACTAAATGTGTTCTATTTAGTTTGGTACTGATTTGTACTGTTAAATCACAGTTTTGAATCGCTTTTGCCGTATAAGCGGTATCGGAAGCGGCCATTAAAAAATTACCACCCAAACACATAAATACTTTAGCCTTGCCATCGTGCATCGCTTTCATAGCGCCTACCACATCAAAACCTTCTTTATCTGGTGGTGTAAAGCCTAAATGTTCTTTTATTCTTTTATTCAAGTCTTTATTTACAAAGTGCATAATACCTACACTTCTGTCGCCCTGCACATTACTATGCCCGCGAACAGGACAAGTACCTGCATTTGGTTTTCCGATGGCGCCTTTTAATAACAATAAATTGATATATTCTTTGATGGTCGCTACGCCGTTTTTATGCTGCGTTAAACCCATAGCCCAACATACAACAATCTTAGATTTTTTAGCTAAAAGCGCAACGCTCGCATCAATATCAGATTCACTGACGCCACATTGCGCAATTAAACTAGAAAGTTCATACTTTTCAAGATCTGCTAGTAAACTTTGATAGCCATCGGTATAGGTTTTGATAAATTCTTGGTCGAAAACCGTATCATCTAGCTTGTTTTTGTCGTATAACTTCTTTAAAATAGCTTTTATTAAGGGAATGTCTTCGTTTATTTTAACCTGTAAATGAATATCTGCAATATCGACAGGAGCACCTAGCCAACCTTTTATTTTCTGCGGGTTTTTAAAATTAACGAGTCCTGATTCTTCTAAAGGGTTGATACTGATAATTTTTCCGCCATTAGCTTTGCATTTCTCTAAGGCCGAGAGCATTCTTGGATGATTTGTTCCAGGATTCTGACCAGCAATTAAAACCACTTCAGCTTCATATAAATCTTCTAATTTTATAGATCCTTTACCAATTCCCAAAGTTTCACCCATGGCAATTCCGCTAGATTCGTGGCACATATTAGAGCAATCAGGCATATTATTGGTGCCGAAAGCTCTGGCAAATAGGCCATATAAAAAAGCAGCTTCGTTACTGGAACGTCCTGAGGTGTAAAAAATGGCTTCATCAGGAGACGTTAGGCTTTTTAGTTCTTTACGTATTAGTTGATAGGTATCTTCCCAAGAAATAGCTTCATAATGAATACTATTGGGTTTAAGTACCAGCGGAGAAACTAATCTGCCAAACTTATTTAATTCGTAATCTGTTAAGTTTGATAATTCTTCTACGGAATGTTGCGCAAAAAAATCGGCATCAATTTTTTTTGTTGTGGCTTCATCGGCGAGGGCTTTTGCGCCATTTTCACAATATTCTGCAAACTTTGATGCTTTTTCTGGATCAGGCCACGCACAACTTGGACAAGAAAATCCGTCTTCTTGATTCATTTCTAATAAAGCACCCATAGCCCGTACTACGCCCATTTCTTTAAAACCATGTTTTAAAGCCTCTTTTACACCTAAAGGACCTGCCGCTATGGTTATTGGATCAGTTAGTTTTAAATCATTAAAAGCTTGATTACCAGTTGTTGAGATATTTCGTTGATTGTCTTTATTCATTAAAAGTAGGGTCGTAAAGTAATTGTGAATTTAAATTTACGGTATTAATTTTTCAAGTAAAAACTTATAAGACGTGTTTTTAAGCTTACCAAGAAAATCTTTCCTACTCATTTCGAAATGAAATGCTCCTAAAAAGAATATTACCATTGCATGTAAATCAAAATTTATAGGTTTCACAACAAGTTTCTCTTGCTACACATCATTAGTTTTAAAAAAGTCTAAAGAGAATATATCTTTGAAAAGAATTAGTTAGTTAAAAAGATTTTCATTTTCATATAGTGTTCTCGTAAAAGAGCCCGGTCTTGATTGATCTGGGCTCTTTTT
>JANQTG010000178.1:50880-64147 GCA_030731855.1 Cellulophaga sp.
CCACCATCACGTTCAGGTGATCTTGGTGTTGGCCATGTACGTTGTTCTCCTGTTCTAGAATTTATTGGTAGAACTGCTTTCTCTCGTGATGTTTTAGTACCGTCTTCACTAGCCATATACGCCATAATAGCGGTTAAAATAGCATTGTTCCGCACATCATCAAATACAATTTTATCATAGGTGTCTAAATTGGTGTGCCAGGTATAATTCCAATAACTCCAACTTAATGAACTTAATGAAAATGCAGGAGCGCCAGCGGCTACAAAACTTGCATAATCAGAACCACCACCACCTGGGGTACCAGGAAAATTAGTTTCTATATGTTTTGAAATATCATTGGGTACTGCATTCAGCCATTTGCCAATATAATCATAGGCTTGTAAAAAGCCCTGTCCTGAAATATTTACTACGCGACCGGTACCGTTATCTTGATTAAAAACTGCTTGAACGCCTTCCACAATTTTTGGATTATCTTCCACAAAGGCACGAGAACCGTTTAAACCTTGCTCTTCGCTACCCCAAAGTCCGACTAAAATAGTACGTTTAGGATTCGGATACATCTTCTTTAGAATACGAGCTGCTTCCATCATAGTAATCGTTCCTGTACCATTGTCTGTCGCACCAGTTGCACCATCCCAAGAGTCAAAATGGGCAGAAAGTATCACATATTCATCCGGAAGTTCAGTACCTTTAATTTCTGCAATGGTATTAAAAGTAGGGACGGTACCCAACTCTTTCGATTCTGCAACCACTTTTAATTGTGGTTTGCTTCCGTTTTCTGTGAGGCGATAAACCATTCCGTAATCTTCAAGAGAAAGATCTATCACTGGAATGGTTTTAGTATTCGCACTAAAAATTTTATTCGCGCCAAAAGCATTCGACCAGCGTGATTGTATAATTGCGGCTGCGCCAGCTTTTTCAAGAGCTTCATTAATATTTCGAGAAGAATAACCCGTTTTTTTCATTCGTTCATTCCAAGTATTTGTTAGTGCTTCGCGTTCTTTTTTCATTTTTTCAAAAGATTCAGGCGTTGCAAATTCTTCCCAGTTGTAATCTGGTCTTCCTGTAGGTTGTGGCATAGACACTAAAACAATTTTACCTTTTGCATTGGGTAACCATCGCTGAAAAGCTAGAGAATCTGTAACTTCCGGAATTAGAATGGTTTCGGCAGTTATGCCTTTTTTAGGGGAACTTGGACTCCAAGCTAATTGCATTCCATTTAAACTTACTACACGTGGTGAAATTAAATCTACGTGGGTAATTCCGCGTTCCCAACCACGCCATTTTCCATATTCTTCCATTCGGGCATCAATCCCCCATTTTTTATAAGTTTCAATAGCCCAGTCGTTGGCATGTTTCATATGTGGAGAACCTACTAATCGTGGCCCAACAACATCCATAAGTTCGTGAGCTAAGATTTCTAATTGCGAATTATTAGTGCCCTCAGCAATAATTTTATCGACAGTTTCATTGCTCGTTTGTGCTATACCAATGGTAAACGATAAAATAAAAAGCACTATTGTAAAAAGTTTGTTTGTTTTCATTTCTAAGTTGTTTAATGTTCTTGCCGTCTAATATAATGAATTTGCTTTCTTTTTAGTAGGTAATTAAATTAAAAGTAAATCTGCTACTAATCATCTTTGTATTTGCAGTTTTCTTTTACGTTAAAAAATGTAATTTTGTTACTAAATGTTAGCGTTAAAAAAAGTCTGTAAATAGGTAATGTAAAATTATATTACTTTCCGTAAGCTTTAACAAAACGAAACTAATAGAGAATTAAAAAAAAAATTTTTGACGCTAACATTTTTCTCAAACCTTAATCAATACAGTCTAAAAATGGTTTCAAAATTAAAAGCATACCTTAAGAATCATTCTAGTATTAATATAAGAAAAAGAGGAGCTGTACTTGTTGTAGAAAATCTATCAAAATCAACGGATAACTATACATTTTCATACAAGGGTTCAGAAAAAAAACCGTATCAAATAGCAGTTACTTTTAACGAAAAACAAATAAAATCTACCTGTAGTTGTCCTTATGATTTTGGGGGTTTATGCAAACATCAAGTAGCTGCATTTAATTTTGTTATAGACGAAATTGAGGAGAAAGTTGCTCAAAAAGATTTGTTTGGTAATGTAATTGTAACATCTGATCATGATGAAATTGTATTAAACAATGATTTACTCACCCTAGAACACATCAAAAACTTAGCTAGAGAAAGTAAAATTAATTACTTACACGAATTTTATATTCAATTATTAGTGTTTGATGATCAGATCATAAAAACGAATTATAATAGCTATCCTAGTGCAAAACAACAATTTAAATACTCTTCTGATACTACTATTTTAGAGGTATCGTGCACTTGTAGAGAATCAAAAAGTAAAAAATGCCTTCATATTTTATCGGCATTATTTTATCTAGTTAATTATTATGGAGAAAATATTTTTTCACCAGAGTACAAAAATATTAAAAAACAAGAATTTCTGAGTCAATATGGACTTTCACTCGAAGAGAATTATCAAAAATTTTTCGATTTAAAATTTACTATTACTGGTCTGGAAGTTGTAAAAAAAGTAAAAAATTTAGTCCCTCTTAGTGCTTCTACAAAAGATAATTTTCTACCTAAGTTAACCGATCATCAAGAAAGCACTTTGATGATGTCGCTAAAGCTTACAAATCCGGGTTACGGAATTGGTTTTTGCTTTAATTGCTATGAAAATGGGCGATTAGATTATTTTAATTTTTTTGCCTTTACAGGAAAGTATAAAAAAAATACTACTGAATTTGGATCTGGTCTAAAAGAGATAGACCGCCATAATTTTATGGAAAGGCTAAAAGATATTTCAGAAGATGAAAAAGCTTTGGTACTAAAAGCATTAGAATTTAACCAGAACTGTTTTAATTTTAACAGGGGCTTTTCTTTAGAGACTTTTCGCAAAGCCTTTTTATTATTTGATAGCTTGTTACAAGCCACTAAGGAATATCCATTCTTTTTAAATAACGATAAAGATAACTTCATCAAAAAAAACTTAACTGGTATGGAGTTTTCCGCAGAAAACCCAAGCTTGTCTTTTACGTTTACTGAAAATGAAGATGTTTTTACTTTAAAGCCAAAAATTACCATTCACGAAAAAGATTACCAAATAGGTTCTTCTAAAATTAAAATTTTTCCGTTTTTCTGTTTGTTAGAAAATACGATTTACCTGTTTAAAACACCTAATGAATATCTTTACATTAATAGATTTGAGAAACAAGATGAACTAAATTTTTTAAAGAGAGATAAAGAAAAATTATACGTTGATTTCTTGAAGCCTATTTCTAAATATTTTGAGATAAATACCAAAGTTTATGATGCTGTAGCCAACGAGAATGAAGAGAATTGTCAAAAACAAGTCTATTTATCGGATTATGAAGGAGAATATGTTGTTTTTAAATTAGCCGTAAAATACAGCGAATCCATTATTTATCTACATACCAAAGAGCAGTTATTTGATGAAAAAAAACAAAGTATTATTAAAAGAAATGAAACGTTTGAGAGTGATTTTTTAGAGGAATTTAAACAGTTACACAACGATTTTCAAGAGCAAGATGTTATTTTTTTTCTAAAACCATATCAGTTAATTGAGGATCAATGGCTTTTGAAAGCTTCTCAGAAAATGGAGCAAAAAGACATTCTAATTTTTGGTGCAAAAGATTTAAAATCCTTCAAATACAATTTAAACAAACCAACAATTACTATGGGCGTTTCTGCGCAAGCGGACTGGTTTGATTTGAATATAGATGTAAAATTTGGGAATCAAAATGTGAGTTTAAAGGATATAAAAAAGGCACTACTTAAAAAAAGTAATTATGTGTTGTTAAGCGATGGTACTTTGGGTATTTTACCTAACGAATGGCTTAAAAAGTTCTCTAATTATTTTAAATCTGGAGAGGTTAGTAACAAAGAAATTAAAATATCAAACTATCAATTTAATTGTATTGATGAGTTGTATGAAGATATTAAAAACGCCCCAGACTTTCTATTAGATTTACAGCGGAAGCAACAACAGCTACTCCATCTTAAACAAGTGGTTCCAATTGCTACTCCTAAACAATTTAAAGCAACTTTACGACCTTACCAGAAAGAAGGTTTAAACTGGTTGGCTTTTTTAGAAGAAAACAAATTAGGCGGATGTTTAGCAGATGATATGGGTTTAGGAAAAACAGTACAAGTAATTGCATTCTTAGCATATTTAAAAGGACTAAAAAAGGATAAATGTCCGCATTTAGTGATTGCTCCTACCTCTTTAATTTTTAATTGGGCAAGCGAAATAGAAAGCTTTTGTCCTTCTTTGAAAACGGTAATTTATACGGGAATACATAGAAAAGATGTAGTCAATGAGTTTGAAAAATCAGACCTTATTTTAACTACTTACGGTACTGTATTAAATGATATTGAAACCTTAATAAAATTAGATTTTAATTATGTTATACTCGATGAAAGTCAAGCTATTAAAAATCCAAACTCTAAGCGCTATAAATCAGTAAGATTATTAAAAAGTAAAAATAAGTTAACCCTCACAGGAACGCCTATTGAAAACAATACTTTTGATTTATATGCGCAAATGAACTTTTTAAATCCCGGACTTTTAGGTTCTATGAATCATTTTAAAACAACCTTTTCTGATGCTATTGATAAGGAAAAGAACGAAGATGCATCACAATTATTAAGCCGTATGATTCATCCTTTTTTACTCCGAAGAACCAAAAAACAAGTAGCTACTGAGCTTCCTGAAAAAACAGAAAGTATTCTGTATTGTGAAATGGGTAAAGAACAGCGGAAGGTTTATGATTTTTTCAAAGATAAATACAGAGATTATTTGTTGCATAAAATTGATGAAAATGGAGCAGAAAAATCGCAAATGTATGTTTTGGAAGGTTTAACTAAACTGCGACAAATTTGTAATTCTCCGGCACTATTAAATGAAGAAGAAGATTATGGAAAATCATCTGTAAAGTTAGATTTATTGTTGGAAAATATTATTTCAAGAACCAAAGATCATAAAGTGCTTGTGTTTTCGCAATTCACTTCAATGCTTGCGCTTATAAAACAAAGATTAGATAACGAAAATATAGTTTACGAATACCTAGACGGAAAAACGCAAAAAAGAGAAGAAAAAGTGACAAATTTTCAAGAAACAGATGAAATACGGGTATTTTTAATTAGTATAAAAGCGGGTGGCGTTGGGTTAAACTTAACTGCCGCAGATTATGTTTTTCTAGTAGATCCTTGGTGGAATCCTGCTGTTGAAAGCCAGGCGATTGACCGTTCGTACAGAATTGGGCAAAATAAACATGTAATGGCTTATAAAATGATTTGTAAGGATACGATTGAAGAAAAAATATTAAATCTTCAGAAAAGTAAAAAACAAGTTTCAGAGGCTATAATTCAGACAGATAAAGCAAAAAAATCTTTTAGTGCTACTGAAATTAAAGCACTTTTTAGTTAAAAATAAATTTGTTGTGCCAAACGAAAGGTATTGGCGTGGCATTCAATAATCACTTTTATATCCTCAGAATAGCCGCCACCCATACTGCATTGTACCGGTATTTTATGGTCAAAACAAGTTTGTAGCACAAATTCATCTCTTTTTTTACAGCCTTCAATGCTAAGGGCAAGTGTGCCTAATTTGTCGCTCTCAACAACATCAACACCGCAGAGGTAAAAAATAAAATCGGGTTGCACTTCATCAATTAGTTTCGGGAGAGTTTTGTGTAGAATAGTTAAATATTCATCATCATTAGTTCCTTTTTTTAAGGCGATATCTAAGTCGGACTCCTCTTTTTTAAACGGATAATTACTTGCGCCGTGCATGGAAAACGTAAAAACAGAGTTGTCATCTTTGAAAATTTCAGCGGTGCCGTTGCCTTGATGCACATCTAAATCGATAATCAAAATTTTGTTCGCTAATTTTTTAGTTTGAAGGTATCGTGCGCCAATCGCTTGATCGTTTAACATGCAAAACGCTTCACCTCTGTTGGTGTAGGCATGGTGAGTTCCGCCCGCAATATTCATGGCAACGCCATATTTCATTGCATACTCACAAGCTTTCATAGTCCCATCGGCGATAATGCGTTCGCGTTCTACTAAATCTTCGGTAAGTGGAAAGCCTATTTTACGAGCTTCTTTTGGCGGGATTTTAATATTCAATAAATCATAAAAATACTCCGCATCATGTACGGCCAGAATATATTTATCATTCGGAATTTCAGGTTCAAAAAAGTTAGCTTCTTCGCAGGTGCCTTCATGTACTAATTGCTGAGGCAGCAAATCGTATTTCAACATCGGAAACCGATGCCCTTCTGGTAATGAATGTTTATAAATAGGATGAAAAGCAATTTTTAGCATTTAGAATATAATAAAGTACTATTTGATATCTAGGTAGGCTTTGAATTTAGATCCCCAAGTGTTGTTATTATTGTCATTAGGTTTTCCAATATCTGTAAGAAGGGAATTTTGATCTCCACTATTTTTATTCCATAACCACGCTAAAGCTCCTATCTTCTTTTGGTTTATTGCGGCTAAAAAAGCAGTAGGATCGCTTAGTGCTGCTTCTTCCGTAATAACTCCTACCTCACCGAAAATTATAGGTATTTCGCTAGTGATAAGTTTTTGTAGTCTTATTTCAATTTCTTCTTGTGTAGAATTGTCATGCCATTTTCCATAAGCATGTAAATCAAAAATAATTTTATCATCAATAGACATTAAGTCCTTTCCTTTTTCTAAAAGAACAGCTTCTCCTTGTCCTTGCTCATTGCCTGTAGCTATTATAATATTATTAAAACCATCTACATTTCTTAAGTTAGCAATCATTTTAATGTGGTCTTCTAACCAAAGGTTATGGGTATATCCATTAGAATTATTAAAAGTATATGGTTCATTCCAAACTTGAATCCAAACGTCATTTTTTCCTTTAAAAAATGAAGCTATTTCCCTCATTTTAATTTTATAATCATTAAAAAATATTTGTTCTGATGGATTTAGACCTGTCAATAACTGTTGTTCGCCATTCGGAAATACCCAACCAAAAGGGCACAAAATTGTAATTATGCCTTGTGATCTGTTTTGAACAACTATAGAATCTAAAGAATGTAAAAATTTATTTTGACTATCTTTTATGGGGTATCCAGAAATTGGCTGCTCTCTTAAATTTCCAATGAATTCTCTTACAATTTTTACATTCCACTGCTTTAATAAATTACTTTCATCTATTCCAAAGCTATTTAACGTATTAACTCCTTTTAGAACAACGTTTTTATTATCAATTTGTATAAAACCTTTTTCAACACTAATTATACTGTTATTATTTAAGTTTGTTTCATTACTCAAGTCGGTATCGTTTAATTTATTTTTTGAACACGAAAGAATTGAAAATGATAAAATTAGAACAAAAAGAATATTTTTTTTAATGCACATAATAAGCTGTTTTAAATAGTAAACGAAAAAAAACCTATTAAATTTTTCAATACTACTATTTATGCAACTTCAATTGAATCCGTTTTCTAGCCACATCTACTTCTAAGACTTTTACGATGATTTGTTGCTGTAACGTAACATGCTCATTCACATCTTTTACAAAACTATCGGATAGGTTAGATACATGTATTAAACCACTTTCTTTTATCCCAATATCTACAAAACAGCCAAAATTGGTAATATTATTAACGATTCCGGGCAATAATTGTCCTTCATGTACATCGGTAATCGATTTTATATTTTGATCAAACGTAAAAACTTTAGCTTTTTCACGCGTATCTAAGCCCGGTTTTTCTAATTCTTTAATGATGTCTTTTAGGGTTGGTAATCCAATATCATCGGTGCAATAATTTTTGAGATCAATACTTTCTAAGGTTTTTTTGTTTCCGATAAGGTCTTGAACAGTTACGCCAAGGTTTTTTGCCATGGTTGTAATTAAAGAATATCTTTCAGGATGCACGGCAGAATCGTCTAGTGGATTTTTAGCCTCTTTAATTCGTAAAAATGCAGCGCCTTGTTCAAAAGCTTTTCCGCCTAAACGAGGTACTTTCTTTATGTCTTGTCTGCTGGTATAAGCTCCGTTTTCATTGCGATACGTAACAATATTTTCCGCCAATTTGGGTCCAATTCCTGATACATAACTCAAAAGTGGAACACTCGCCGTATTAATATTCACCCCAACCGAATTCACACAACTGGCTACAACGGTATCTAAAGATGTCTTTAATTTAGTCTGATCAACATCATGCTGGTATTGCCCAACTCCGATTGATTTTGGGTCTATTTTTACCAATTCTGCCAAAGGATCGGCCAGTCTCCGACCGATAGAAACCGAACCACGAACAGTAACATCAAAATTAGGAAATTCATCACGGGCAATTTTTGATGCAGAATAAATCGATGCACCTGCTTCGCTCACTATAAAAACTTCGATAGCATTTTTAAAGTGAATGCGTTTTACCAAATGTTCTGTTTCACGCGATGCTGTTCCGTTACCTATGGCAATCGCTTCAATTTTATAGGCTTCGGTTAAAGTGCTTATTTTTTTAATGGCTCCTGAAACATCATTTTGTGGTGGATGCGGATAAATAGTTTCATTATGAATTAAATCGCCTTGTTCATTTAAACAAACCACTTTACAGCCCGATTTAAAACCGGGGTCAATGGCTAAAATTCGTTTTTGGCCTAAAGGAGCACCTAGCAATAATTGTTTTAAGTTATTTGAAAAAACCTGAATCGCATCTGCATCTGCTTTTTCTTTGGCTAATTTTAAAATTTCGTTCGATAAAGAAGGGTAGAGTAGGCGTTTATAGGCATCTTCAATAGCTATTTTTAGATAGGGTGTACTCGAATTTCTTGATTTTATAAGGCGTTCTGCTATTTTTTTTATCGTAAGTTCATCATCTATTTCGATTTTTACGCGAATAATTTTTTCATTCTCCGCACGTAAAATAGCTAATAAACGGTGTGACGGACAACGGTTTAAAGCCTCGCTCCAGTCAAAATAATCTCTAAATTTTTGTGCTTTATCAGATGCACTGAGCGGAGTCGAAGTGCCTGTTTTAGTACTAATAACTTTGGTTGTAATTTTTGCAAATTTTTCAAGTTGATTTCGGATTAGATTTCTAATATCGGTACGTTCGTTAACCCATTCTGCAATAATATGTTGCGCGCCTTCTAGCGCTTCATCTTCGTTTACGATTGTTTTGTTAAGGTATTTAGAGGCAATAAATTCAATATCATCATTATTTTGAGACATAATGATTTTCGCTAGGGGTTCTAATCCGTTTTTTATAGCGATTTCAGATTTGGTATTTCTCTTTTTCTTGTAGGGTAAGTACAAATCTTCTAAAGAAGTTAAATCTACTACTTGTTCAAACTTTTTACGGAGTTCATCGGTTAAAGCATTTTGTTCTTCTACAGATTTTATAATCGCAACTTTTCGCTTTTCTAATATCTCGAATTGCTCTTTAAATTTTACAATATCACCAATTTGCACCTCGTCTAAATCGCCTGTTTTTTCTTTACGATAACGAGATATAAACGGAATAGTACAGTCTTCATTTAAGAGTTCAACCGTATTTTTAATGCTTTTTTCAGGAAGTTGGGTATATTTTAATAGGTAAGAAATTAGTTGCATGCGCTATGTAAATTTTAAACATACGCAAGATAAGACGGTAAAGAGTCTAAATCAATTTTATGCTACTTTTTTCATCAAATCAAAACAAGGGCATTTAGTACAGCGTTTGCTTTCCGATTTTTTAAACTTTTCGCAACATTTGCTTTTTACTTTATCTGCGATTTTAAAAGACGATTTCGCTAATTTTTTTAGCGCCTTTTTTTCCTTTTTTTTCTGCTTCTTTTTTCCCAAAACAAATAGTATAAGAATTACGAAAAGCAAAACTAAACTATTTTTATTAAATCTAAATAAGCTTTATTGTTAAATTTTAATGAAGCCCAAGTTTTATAAGCACGTAGTGCGCAGAATAACTTGTTGGTTGAACCTGCCTGTCCGGCAGGCAGGTTAACCCCGCTGCATAGCGGGGTCTGATGATAATACCTAAAAAGTTTGTTACCCAAGTTTTACAAGCTCGTAGAGCGCATCCAAATTAGCTGATTGAACCTGCTTGTCCGGCAGGCAGGTTAACCCCGATGGTCATTGAGTGGAGTCGAAATATAGCGGGATCTGTTTAAGTTGGTATGTAGTCTAAACTCTATTTTAAAGTGCATTTATGCACATATAAAATAGACATTAAAAAATCAAAAATCAACCACAATACCAATAACAGGGATGGGTGAACCACCGTCTGCTTCTAAACCTACCAATTGCTGCGGTTGAATAATAGCACCATCGGCACTACGGTTAAGTCCGAATTCTTGCGGTTGCGGAATGTCTTGAAATAAGGCGTTCTGTACTTCAAAAAATAGGTTCAGTGCTAATTTTTTAAAGTTCCATTTTTTATCGATTCGAATATCTACTTGCGAAAAAACCGCCAATTTTTCATCTCCTAATCGGCTATAATCTAACACTAAATCTGGATAAATTGGCGTAGATGCTTGTACATCAACAGGAACAAATGGTGTTCTGCCAGCAAAACGCCAACGCGAACTTAGTTCCCAATTGCGTTTTAATTTGTAACCTCCTGTAAATGATATTAAGTGTCTGCTATCCCAAACCGATGGTAAAAATTCGTCATTATCTAAACCTGTAAATTCGCTAAAGAAATAGGTATACGAGAAAATACCATAAAAATTATTAGTCAACTTTTGTTGAAATAAAAACTCTAAACCGTAGGCTCTTCCCCTTCCTACTGTCGCAATAGCTTCGTTGCCTAAAACTTCAAAGCCTGCGCCTTTATTAGCAAGCGAAACGCCATCGCGAATTGATACTGGATAATCTTCATAATCTTTAAAAAAGCCTTCTACAGATACGCTTGATGCTTTGCTAATTTCTTTTGAAACGCCAATTACATAATGGTCGGACTGGGTATAGTCACTATTTTGATTCACTAAATCACCCTGTTGGTCTCTAAAGCCTAAAATGGTATACGGTGCAATTTTGAAGTAGCGACCTACCGAGGCATTTAATTTCCAAGAAGGTTTAAATTCATAAGAAGCAGATACGCGTGGTGAAAATGTTTGAAATACATTCGTGTCTGTAAATGTATCGGCATCTACTCGAAAACCAGCAGAGACATCTAACTTATTGTCAAAAAAAGAATTTGTTAGATTGGCAAAAGCACCATATTTAAAAAAATTAATATCAGTACTATAATTTAAATTGCTGCGCTGTTCAAAGGTATCGTTTGAATAGTCAGATACTTGGGCATTAAACCCAGTAGTTAGTTTAAAACCATCAAAAAATTTGTTGTATTCAAAGCGTAATTTCGTTTCTGATTCTACGGCATCATTTATAAAAAACGGATTAGACTGCATTTCATTATCTTCGTATCTGATAAATGTATTTTGTAAGCGATTATTACTTAAAACGGTTCTAAAAAATCCTGAACCATCTTTAAATCGGCGGTTCCACGACAAGCCAATGGTATTGGTTTTTTGTTCTATAAAAGGCGATTGCTCTAGGGTTGCTTGTTGCGACTCGTCAAACTCTTCAGGTGCTTCTAGCGAAAAATTATCAATACTGCCTAAACCAATTAAATTAAGTTCATCATATTCGTTAAATTTATGGGTAATTTTATATTGATAATCCCAATAATCGGGTCTTATGGGCAAACCAATTAACTGAAAAAGAAATTGCAGGTAGCTTCTTCTTGCAGAAACTATATAACTCGTTTTACTTTCTTCGTTATTATTTTTAAAAAGTGGACCTTCTAAAGTAAGTGCGGTTTCACTTGCGCTAACCCTTACATTACCTCTAAAGTCATTCCGATTCCCAATTCTTTGATCAAATTGTAAAACTCCTGAAAGTGGATTGTCATATTGTGCTCCAAATGAAGAACTCGATAAACTCACATTCTCGATAAAAGATACATTCAGCAAACCTACTGGGCCACCTGCACTTCCTTGTGTGCTAAAATGATTAATATTAGGAATTTCAACGCCATCTAAATAATATACCGTTTCGTTCGAGGCACCACCTCTAATAATTAAATCGTTTCTAAAGCCACCGACTGATGGCGAGACACCCGGCAACGATTGTGCTACCCGAACCACATCGTTATTACCACCAGGATAGGTGGCAATTTCAACGGCTGATAATTTTTGAAAAGACAAAGGTGTTTCTTTCGGGCGTTCTACTTGACTATTGGTAATAATTACCTCACCCAGCTGATTGTTACTTTCTTTTAGTCTAAAAGTTATCGTTTGGTTTCCGACCGATTTTACATTAATGTTGAACTCAGTTTTAGACTCAAAACCAAGAAAACTAACACTTAAGTTATAGGATCCTGGTACGATACCATTAATGATGAATAATCCGTTTTCGTTGGTGATTGCACCTTTATCGGTATTATCTAAAACCGCTGTAGCACCTTCTAAAGGAATGCCCATTTCATCGTAAATATAGCCCCTTAACTCACCAAAAGTCTCTTGACTATTCATTTTTATAGAAAAGAGAAGAATTAAAAGTAATAAAAAATACAATTTTGAGGTAATCATAGGTTTGTACTTTAATGATCAGTTGTACTCCGCTAATTTGGCATTTGAAACAACCTTTATAGACTAAGAATGTGAACGATATTATTTTTTATTAAAAACTTTAAAATCAATAAAAAAACCTACCAAGATCGATAGGGTGTAAATAGGCTAATTTTTTATTTTACTTCATCAAAAGAAGCCGAAGTAACCGTCATTTGTTGAATATCTCTATCAAACAAATACAAACCACCTTTGTCATCGCCAATAAGGTTTATTTTGTCTAGAATAGTGCGTGCTACGGCCTCTTCTTCAATTTGTTCTGCTACATACCATTGTAAAAAGTTATGGGTAGCATAATCTTTTTCTTGAAGGCTTATATGCACCAATTCATTGATACTGTTAGATACAAATACTTCGTGTTCGTACAGTTTTTCGAACATTTCTTTAAAGGAATTGAAGCTTACATTTGGCGCTGCTAATGCAGAAACTTGGGCATGTCCGCCACGCTCGTTTACGAATTTCACTAATTTAAGCATATGGTCGCGCTCTTCTTGCGATTGATCAAACATAAAGCCGCCAACGCCTTCTAGACCTTTAACTTCAGCCCAACAAGCCATCGCTAAATAGATTTGCGAAGATTCTGCTTCAATTTT
>JANQTG010000178.1:64247-86532 GCA_030731855.1 Cellulophaga sp.
CTTTCTACACCGCGTAAAGCTCTTGGGGCAAGATTTACCAAAACCGTTACTTTTTTGCCGATAATTTCTTCGGGAGTAAAGCTTTCTGCAATACCAGAAACAATAGTTCTTACATCAATACCTGTATCTACTTTTAAGACTAAAAGCTTGTTCGCTTTCGGCATTTTTTCAGCTTCGATTATGGTTCCTACTCTCATATCTAACTTAGCAAAATCTTCAAAAGTAATAGTATCTTTTTGTGGAATAACTTCTTTATTTGCGCTCAAATTTTCTTTTTTAGTGGCTTCTAATTTATCTAGTTGTGCTTGTATGGTTTCGTCTTCTACTTTAGAGAATAGTAATTCTGCTTGTCCTATTCGATGCCCAGCGGGAATTAAAGTTTCTTTTGTGCTAACATCTGTCCATATTTTTTCAATATGATGCTTCTCTGTGGAATCAGTTAAACTGAAATTGAGTATATTTTTCAACTTAGCAGAAGTAAACGGCAAAAAAGGCTCGCTTAAAATAGCTAAAGCAGCAGAAATTTGTAAAGCAACAAACATGATTGTTTTTACACGTTCTTCATCTTGCTTAATTACCTTCCAAGGTTCTTCATCGGCTAAATATTTATTTCCTAAACGGGCTAAGTTCATTACTTCTTGGCCTGCTTCTCTAAAACGATAGCGCTCAATAGAACTGCTAATAATCTCTGGATATTTTTTTATTTCATTTAAAGTATCGATATCAACTTTTGAATAAACCCCTGCACTTGGCACTTGCCCTTCGTAATATTTGTTTGTAAGTACTACTACGCGGTTAATAAAGTTACCAAAAATAGCGACTAACTCGTTGTTATTGCGTGCTTGAAAATCTTTCCAGGTAAAATCGTTGTCTTTGGTTTCGGGTGCATTTGCCGTTAAGGTATACCGCAAAACATCTTGCATATTGGGAAAATCTACCAAATACTCATGCAACCAAACTGCCCAATTTTTTGATGTAGATATTTTGTTGCCTTCTAAATTCAAAAATTCGTTTGCAGGTACATTATCAGGTAAAATGTAATCGCCCTGTGCTTTTAGAATGCTTGGAAAAATAATACAGTGAAAAACAATATTATCTTTTCCTATAAAATGTACCAATTTGGTATTTTCATCTTTCCAATAAGGTTCCCAATCTTTACCTTCGCGCGCTGCCCATTCTTTGGTAGAAGACACATAACCTATTGGCGCATCAAACCAAACATATAATACTTTGCCTTCACCGCCTTCAACAGGAACAGGAATTCCCCAGTCTAAATCGCGGGTAACGGCTCTCGGTTTTAATCCGTCATCAATCCAAGATTTACATTGTCCGTAAACATTCGGTTTCCAGTCGCTTTTATGCCCTTCTAAAATCCATTTTTTTAGAAAATCTTCGTATCTATCTAAAGGTAAAAACCAGTGTTTTGTTTCTTTTAATGTGGGTATAGCCCCCGAAATAGTCGATTTTGGGTTGATTAAATCGGTGGCATTTAAAGTTGTTCCGCAGTTTTCACATTGATCGCCATAGGCTTCTTCATTCCCGCATTTCGGGCAAGTTCCGGTAACATACCTATCTGCTAAAAACTGTTTTGCTTCTGGGTCGTATAATTGCTCGGTAATTTCTTCAATAAAATCGCCATTATTATCCATTTTTACGAAAAACTCAGAGGCAGTTTCATGGTGTATGGCAGCTGAAGTTCTAGAATAATTATCAAACGTAATTCCGAAATCTAAAAACGATTGTTTTATAATCGCATGATATTTATCGATAACTTCTTTTGGAGTAATCCCTTCTTTTTTTGCTTTCATGGAGATAGCAACGCCATGTTCATCACTACCACAAACAAAAGCCACATCTTTACCTGTTAAACGCAAATACCTGCTATAAATATCGGCGGGCACATAAACGCCTGCTAAATGGCCAATATGAATAGGGCCATTGGTATAAGGTAGTGCAGCTGTTATTGTATAGCGAGATGGATTTTTAAGTTTTTCGGACATTAATTTTATTAATTAAAGTACAAAAATAAAGATTTTTTTCTAGGGAATGTTGAACATTTTTGGAAAAGCAAAAGCCTTTCTAAAATGCTAAAAATTATAACACGCTAGAAAGACTTTAAGTAAGCTAAGCTATTGTTTTTAGGCTACCATAATAGATTTGCTCAATTTTTTATCTTGAACTCTAATTCTGTAAATATATTTTCCTGTAGCTAAATATTTAGGCATGCGTTCTCGGATATTTATTTCGATGCTGCCTTGCATCATCATTTCGTTATACACCGTTCCTAAATTTTGTCCTAATATGTTAAATAATTGAATATCAACATGTGCGGTAAAGGGCATTTCTAAATAAATATGTGGCGTTTTATCTGTTGGATAAAAAGGTTTGTGAACAATATCATTTAAAAGTTCAGGTGTTGGTAAAATCGCTATTGGATCCTCAGGTCCGTCTGGAATTACTGGATCCGTATTATCAATAGCGATATCGTCAAAAACTTCTCCGCTACAGTTAAAGCCTAAGTTTATGGCTTTATAGGGATGGCCTAAAAGATGCCTTTCTACTAGATTTCTTGGAACACAGAGCCATTCCGCTAGTACGGTACCATATAAATCTCTAAAATCCATGGTGTATTCTAAGTTACCTCTTTCATTAGGGTCTTCTAAAGATGGGTGTTCCCCTACAAAAGCACTTCCATTTAAACCAGAGCCAAAAAATAGGGTAGGTGCTGCTTTTCCATGATCGGTACCGTTTGATCCGTTCTCAAAAATTCGTCTTCCAAATTCTGAGAACGTCATGCTTAACACTTTCTCATCTTGATTGGTAAAACCAAGGTCTTCGTAGAAATTATTCACAGCAACTGATAAATTTGTCATTAAGCGTTCATGCGCTAAAGGTTGATTTCCGTGCGTATCAAAACCACCCATAGAAATCATATACACTTTGGTCCCTAAGTTGCCTTTAATCAACCTCGCTAAAAGTTTAAGTTGTCTTGCAAAACCATTATTTTGATACTCCACTTGATTTTGACCTCTTTGTGCGGCATCATAAATTTTACCTGCATATTCTAAAGTAGTATTCGACATACCTCTTAAAAATCGTAGTTGATCTCCATACATACACTCGTCGAATAAGCTTTCTTCTAAGCTATATTGAGATCCTGTATCGGCAATTTGTTCTAATTGATCTATATTATTCGTTACAAAGGCATAATTTGTTTCTTGACCTTCAAAAACTAAATTACCAAAATTACCAATCTGAATAGCTGCAGGAGCTTCTGGCGGATTTATTAAATAATCAGGATATAGCTCTTCAAAGTGCCTTCCCATATAGCCTGTTGGTTCTCCTGAAAACCCAGTAGTATTTAAATCAGTATTGGCAAAAATATCAGATCCTGTAAAGTGCGATAAACTTTGTCCTTGATAACCTACCCCGTGAACTGCTTTAAATTGTCCTTCGCCCCAAAGTGGTTCTAAAGGTTTCATGTATGATGGTACACCAAAATCATCTGTCAGTTTTAATATTTTACTTTCAGGAATGTAAATATTTGGTCGCGCATTTGCATACAATTCATATTGCTGAATCGGGATTACCGTACTCAAACCGTCATTACCACCATTTAAACGAATTAAGATTAGAATATTGTCCGTTTCGGCCATACTGATGGCGGCAGTTAACGGCGATGGTGCTGAGGCTGTTAAATATTGGCTACCAAGAAACATGCTGCCAGAACCTGCTATGCCTAAAGCTTGTAAAAAAGAACGACGGCTCCATGCTTTATGTTCTAAATCGTGTCCTTTGTGTTCTTTGCCTTTATGGGGAGTTGTATGGTGAGTATCGCACATAATCGTAGGTTTTATTTTAGTTGAAATTCAGGTTGTCTTACTAAGTATCGTAATAATAGATATACCTGCTCTGGAGTATTGTCGAAATTCAACATCGTCCAACTTGGATTTGTCGGATTTTCGTCCTCGTAGATATTATTATCTTCGTATAATGCTCTAAAAGAAACAATAGCCGTCGTATAATCTTCTTCTGTTAATAAACCTTTAGGTAGTATTTTATCGATGATAGCTCTAGCAACAATATCAGGGTTATGGGTAGTAGCACCTAGAGGGCCAGTAACTTCAACACCAAAGGTTCTAAATTGCTCTCGATTTTCAGTCCAGAAAGCTTCTAAAAGCGCTTCGGCACTCAACCATCTGCCAATTAAAAAGTTGGTATTGATCCAAGACCTGTTGCGTTGCCAACCTGCAACATCTACTGGATTAAAAAGTTCTTGACTTAATTGATCACTATAGTTTATAACAGTCTCTATGGTGGTATCGGAAGCTGTAAAACCAGTTTCATTAATCAAATTTAAAAAACAATCAAACGGACTTTTGATGATTACGCCAATGGCTTCCTCATCAAAAAAGTGTTGACTTTTAAATAGCTGACTTAATACAGGTGCTATTTCAAAATTACTATTTACAAAAGTTGTGGCTAATCCATTGATGATAGGTTGTGCATTCTCAGAATCTGGATGTACAAAAAACTCGTACAATTTGGTACAAATGAAAACGCCAATTTCATTACTTCGTTGAGCAAAAAGGTTATCGATAACCCCATCATAATCAAAATTAGCAGTTTGTCCTAAAATGGTTTTAGATCCAGCATCAAACCTGTCAGCTCTGAAAGTAACTGGTGTCCAACGAACTTCTCCACGCTCTACATATCCTGTTAAAGCTCTTGCTGTTTCTATGATATCCTCTTCGGTATACCCATTACCTTCACCTAAGGTAAAAAGTTCATACAACTCTCGACCATAATTTTCATTGGGATTGTTTTCGTTGTTAAAAGCACCGTCTAGGTAATAAAGCATAGCACTGGTTAAACCAATTTCGCTAGTAAATGTTTTAAAATTACCTATAGCGTTGCGCTGTAAACAATTCACATATTCATATAAAAAGGGTGGAGCATCGTAAACGCGTAATTCAGTCACAAAATGATTACTCCAAAAAAAGCTTAGTCTGTCTCTTAAATTATCAACTAAAAGAAGTTTAGTGTAATTTAAATTTAATTCGTTGATTTGGCTTCTAATGATAGGAGTTCTTGCATCATTTTCTTCCGGATAATTTGCACCTGTCCAGTTTGCCCATGCGGGTTCTGGTAATGTAGGTATGGTTAGCGCTTCATTAATTAAGGCATCTATAACATTTGAGGCAGATTGACCAACATATTGGTCGATTACAGTAACAGAAGCACTAAAGCCTAGTCTTCTAAATAGATGATGTATCTTTTGCCTATCTAAAGGTGCTGTGTACTCCGCAAGAGACGAAGTATTGCAATTGATAAAATATTCCATACTATTTTTAGTAGTTTAGTTCAAATTTAGGGTTGCTTTGGGGGCGTTTGAGTTATAAAATTGGTATTCATTTACTTTACTATTCTTTGATATAACTCAATAACTGCAATAAAATTACGTAACTATCAGTATTTTAGACGTTGAAAAACTTATATTTTCGATGAAATACATGATTTTCTATAAAAAAGAGATTAAAATGGCAGATCATAACGAATTTGGAAAGGTTGGCGAGCAACTAGCTGTAGATTTTTTAATTAAAAACAATTATAAGATTAAGCATAGAAACTACAGATACTTAAAGGCCGAGATAGATATTATTGCTCAAAAAGGAAACATTTTAGCAATTGTTGAAGTAAAATCTAGAAGTACCAATTTTATAGATGACTTAAACGATTTAATTCCTGCTAAAAAAATTAAACTTTTAGTTTCTGCCGCGGATCATTACGTAGTAGAAAAGAAATTAGATGTTGAGGTTAGATTTGATATTATTACTATTTTTAAACAAAATGGGACTTTTAAATTAGACCATATTGAGGATGCATTTTATCACTTTTAGACAATTTGTTTAATTTATAACAATTTGTTATATTTGCAATTCTAAACCAATACAATGAAAACCATATCTTCTGTTGTAGAGCACTACATTAAAAAGAAACCTTTTTTACAAAGCGCCTTAGCGCAAGGAATAATTAACCTTACCTCACTTTCAAGAATTATTTTACCCGAAATTGAAGAAGAATTAGGGAAAGATATTCGTAATGGCGCTATCGTGATGGCGTTAAAAAGACTTTCAGACGATTTAGAATATAGAGCAACGCACAAAATTGTGAAAGTGCTTAAAAATATAGGCGAGATTACCGTTCGTTCTTCTTTAACTGATTTCACATTTTTATTGTCAGATTCTATTCTTGAAAATCAACGTTTGTTACTAAAGGAAATCAATAAAGATAAAGAAGTATTTTACACCTCTTCTCGTGGTGTAAACGAACTAAATATTGTAGTCAGTAATAGTTTAGATAAAATTGTTGAAACTTTATTTGCAGAGGAGCGTTTAACTCAAAAAGCAGAAAACTTATCTTCTATCACCGTAAAGTTGCCTTCTGAAAATGTAACGGTTCCAGGTATTTACTACTTTATTTTTCAACGTTTGGCATGGGAAGGTATCGTACTTTATGAAGTAATTTCAACCACTAACGAGTTTACTATTTTAGTAGATGATGACCAGGTAGATGTTGCCTTTAAAACGATTAAAGATTTAAAGTTGCTATAGAATCCTCCCCTAACCCCTCCAAAGTTGGGGAACTTTTTCTATGAATTCTCTGTGTAACTCTGCGAAATAACTATTACACAAAGTTGCACGGAGTAAAATGAGTTTTACAGAATATGTTCTTATTTTTTACTCTCCAAAAACTCAACAACGGCTTTGTCATCTTCTGGTTTTGCGATGATTCTTTTTTCGCTATCTAAAATAAAATAGGTGGGCGTTGCATGAATATCGTATAAATCTGCATATTCGCTATCCCATTTTCCTAGCGAGATAATATGTTCAAAATTCGGTAGGTTTTTAATTTCTATGTTCCAGTTATCTGATTCATCTTCTAAACCAACGGCTACTATTTTAACCTTTGTATTGTTTGCCAATTTTTTATGTAAAGCTGGTAGTTCATTTAAACAATGACCACAAGTGCTACTCCAAAATATTAAAATATAATTTTCCGTGGGTTCAAGCGTGCTTATTTTTTTTTCATTGATGCCATCTTTCCAAATCATTTCAGGGGCTATTTCGCCAAAACGAAGTCGGTTATGCGCTTCAATAGCCGTTTTTATGTCGGTATTATTAGTAGCTTCTACCAAGTTTTTTAGGTTAGAAGTATAAACAAAATCTGAAACGAGGTTAAAGTCATACGCAACAGCATTATTCCATAAATCGTTGTATAAATGAAATTTAAAAGCAGCAGGTACCTCATTTAAAATAACATTAATATGACTTACATTTTTAATGATTTCATCTTCGGTTTCCTTTTTTGTTTGCACTGTTAAGGGCAATGCAGTAAAGGCGTAATTAGATACTTTATCGGTTAAAAAGCCTGAACTTTGTAATACGGGATTGTTAAAATCAATCGCATCAAAATACACTGCTTTTTTATTGGCAACGTACTCTTGAACACTCTCGTAATTGTTTGAAATATAAGGCTTGTTTGATGTGATAAAATGTTGCGCCAATAAACCTGCAGATTTTATTTCAAACAAATTTTGATGCGCTTTCAGATTTTTAGTGGTCACGTTAAAAAGCGTAGTATCTGTTTCTTGTAAGGTATAAAATTGAATAATTTTAGCTTCTATTTGCGCTAATTCTGCTAAATAAGTATTTAATACGATATTTTCTTCTGACTGGGTAAATGTTAAACCTTCATCGGTATTAAAATCGAGGACAATGTTTTCTTTGCCATTGTAAATCACATCAAAATTAAATTCTTCTTGCGGTACGGCATATACAATTCTATACGTGCCTGTTTCGGCATTTTCGGGCATCGTTAAGCTAAAAGACCCATCTTTAATAGCAGTATCCGCCACATAAACCTGAGACCCAGGTTTAAGTCGATAAGCGATTAACCAAGTATAGTCTTCCGCAGGTGAAAAAGTACCTGATATAGTATGTTGTGCACTCAATTGTAATACAAAAAATGCTAGTAAAACGAATAGTAATTTCTTCATATAAGTTATTTTACAAAAACTGAACCAGTTTTATTTTTTTTCATAATAAAATTATCTAAAACATTTTGTGTTACCAATTTTTAATTTCGCTTACCGCTTACTGGTCACTAAATACTAAACACTTTTTTTAAGTAATTTTTTTACTAATTACTAACCACTAATTGCTAACGACTAACTACTTTTTTCAAAAGGTTTCAGCGCCAAATACGCCTTATCTACCGATCTTATATTTTCAAAAACTAGGAGTAATCTTAGTCCGTTTCTGGTTTGTTTTTCTTTTATTTTACCGTGTTTTGCTTGGGTTTGTACAAATTGCAAGGTTTTTGTGAAGGCATCACTTTGGTAAAAGGCAGATTGTTGGTCGGCAATAAAATAGCCAATCATTTTACCTTGTTTCATTACAATCTTTTCTAAACCAATGCTATTGGCAATCCATTTTATGCGAACGGAATTCAGCAAATCTTCTGCCTCAATAGGCAATTCTCCAAAACGATCTATCAATTCCGTTTCAAACTTTTTTAAAGCTGTTTCGTCTTTGATCAGGTTTAATTCGGTGTATAAGTTTAAGCGTTCAGAAATATTATTGATATAATCATCAGGGAATAATAATTCAAAATCAGCATCAATTTGTGTTTCTTTTACGAATACTTTTTCTTGAGCTCCTTCTAATTCTTCATACAAATCTTTAAACTCGTTTTCTTTAAGTTCGTCTACTGCTTCAGTAAGAATTTTTTGATACGCATCAAAACCAATATCGTTGATAAATCCGCTTTGTTCACCACCCAATAAATCCCCAGCACCACGAATCTCCAAATCTTTCATAGCAATATTAAAACCGCTACCTAATTCGGTAAATTGTTCTAAGGCTTGGATTCGTTTTCTTGCATCATTCGTCATCACATCATACGGTGGCGTTATAAAATAACAGAACGCCTTTTTATTACTTCTACCTACACGACCGCGCATTTGGTGTAAATCACTCAAACCAAAATTGTTGGCGTTATTAATAAAAATAGTATTCGCATTACTTACATCTAAACCACTTTCTACAATGGTGGTTGAAACCAGCACATCAAACTCACTATTGATAAAAGCCAGCATTAAAGTTTCTAGTTTTTTACCTTCCATTTGTCCGTGACCAATGCCCACTTTTGCATCAGGCACTAGGCGCTGAATCATACCCGCAACTTCTTTAATATTCTCAATACGATTATGGATAAAAAATACTTGTCCGCCACGTTGTATTTCGTAGCTAATGGCATCACGAATCGTTTCTTCAGAAAAGCGAATAACTTCACTCTGAATCGGATATCGGTTGGGTGGCGCGGTATTAATGACCGATAAATCTCTGGCCGCCATTAAGCTAAATTGTAGCGTTCTTGGGATGGGAGTAGCGGTTAAAGTCAACACATCTACATTTTCTTTAATCGACTTTAGTTTGTCTTTTACCGCAACACCAAATTTCTGTTCTTCATCAACAATCAGTAAGCCTAAATCTTTAAACTTTACATTTTTATTCACCAATTGATGCGTACCAATAATAATATCTACTTTGCCAGCGGCTAAATTTTCTAGGGTTTCTTTCTTTTCTTTAGCCGTTCTAAATCGGTTTAAATAATCCACGGTTACCGGCATATCGCTTAAACGTTCGCTAAACGTTCTGCTGTGTTGAAAAGCCAAAATAGTGGTAGGAACTAGCACTGCAACTTGCTTTCCGTTGGCTACTGCTTTAAAAGCTGCACGGATAGCTACTTCGGTTTTTCCAAAGCCTACATCGCCACAAATTAATCGATCCATGGGGCGTTCGCTTTCCATATCGCGTTTAATATCATCGGTAGCTTTACTCTGATCAGGTGTATCTTCGTAGATAAAAGACGCTTCTAATTCGTTTTGTAAATAGCTATCAGGCCCATATTGAAAACCTTTTTCAAGTCGGCGTTTTGCATAAATGGCTATTAAATCGAAGGCAATTTTCTTAACTCTCGATTTTGCTTTATCCTTAACTTTTTTCCAAGCGCCAGAGCCTAATTTGTAAATTTTAGGTGGCGTACCGTCTTTACCGTTAAATTTGGAAATTTTATGCAGGGAGTGAATACTCACATACAGAATATCGCGATCGCCATAGACCAATTTTATCGCTTCTTGCTTTTTGCCTTCAACATCTATCTTTTGTAAGCCCCCAAATTTTCCGATACCATGGTCCATGTGGGTTACATAATCGCCTATTTCTAAACGCGTTAATTCTTTTAAGGTAATCGCCTGTTTTTTAGCGTAGCCATTTTTTAGATGGAATTTATGATAACGTTCAAAAATTTGATGATCGGTATAACATACTAGTTTTAAATCTTCATCTATAAACCCTTGATGTAACGAAAAAACGATGGTTTTATAATGTACTTGTTGATTGGTTGCGGTAATTTCTTCAAAAATATCATGAAAACGTTTGGCTTGTTGCTCCGAAGCACAAAACAAATAATTGGTATAGCCTTTTTTATGATTGCTATTAAAATCTTCAATCAATAAATCGAATTTTTTGTTGAAGGAAGGTTGCGGTTTGGTATTGAAGTTGATTTTTTTAAAATCGATTCCTGCCGTTTGATTTCCTGTGGTGATTAATTGAAACGATTCGACCTCTTTTTTAAACAAATCCGCATCAACGAATAATTCTTTAGGGGTGGCGTGTTTAACTTCTGTCGATAGTTTTTTAAAAGCCTCTTCTGCTTTCTCAAAAAAGCTAGCTAAGCGATTAAATAAGAGATCTATATCTGAGCTGAAAATAAGGGTGTTTTGTGCTATGTATTTTAAGAAACTCTCCCGAGTTTCGTTTAAGAATTTGTTCTCTACATTGGGGATGATGGTAATTTTAGTAACCTTTTCTTTCGATAATTGCGTTTCTACATCAAAAGTTCGGATGCTTTCTACTTCGTCACCAAAAAACTCGATACGGTAAGGTTCATCGTTTGAGAATGAAAACACATCTACAATACCACCACGCACCGAAAACTCTCCCGGTTCAGAAACAAAATCGACTCTTTTAAACTTATATTCAAACAATACTTCATTTAAAAAATCGAGCGAGAGTGAATCTTCTAACTTTATTTTGAGGGTGTTTTTTTCTAAATCCTTTCTGGTTACTACTTTCTCAAAAAGCGCATCAGGATAAGTAACAATAAGCGCTGGCTTTTTTCTTGAATTGATGCGGTTTAAAACTTCGGCACGTAATAATACATTGGCGTTATCGGTTTCTTCTAATTGATAAGGTCTGCGATAGCTTCCAGGATAAAAAAGCACCTCTTTTTCGCCAATTAACTGCTCCAAATCGTTTAAGTGGTATGCAGCGTCTTCTTTATCCTTAAAAATGACTAAAAAAGGTTTATCAGCAGCTTTAAAAGCATCAGCTAAAACAAAAGAAAGCGAAGAACCTACGAGTCCTTTTAAGGCTAAATTTTGGTTGTTTTTTTCAAAATGGGCAATAGCAGACTGCAATTCCAGCATTTGCTGGGACTGTTGATAGCCTTTTTGAATGGTATTTTGACTCAACCTTTAAATTTTGTGCAAATATAAACAACCTACTCAAATACAATAGGCTTACCTGTTAACAATAGTATTATTTTTTTCGGATTTAATTAAACCACTAACTACCACGATAACAGCCAATAGTATAGTACAAACCAAAGCGGTCATAGCAATCATCGCTTCACTATTTTGATGTCTTGAATAAATGGCAAATAAAGACCAAACACCCACTAAGGCAAAAACAGGCATCTTACGTTTCCAGAGCACCACTACATTCAAAAGGAAAGCAATTACAATTATGGTAATGGTCCATTGTTGCGGACTTAAAAAAGCACCATTCCAATTAAGCTTACTTAAATACGCCGATATATTGGCAATAGTGGCCACAGCAATCCAACCACAATACAAACTAATAGGCCAAAACACAAAAACTTTTTCTGAAATAGATGTAGGTTTTAGCTCCATTCTGGTATTCAAAATAATTTTAATAAGCGATCCTAAAATTCCCAACATAATCAACACAGACAATCCCGTATAGTCATACACAAAAGCAATAACCCAAAGGGAATTTAATACGTTGGCGAGTATAAACCAAAAGCTGGTTTGCGTGATAAATTCAGCTGGTTTGTCGCTAAAAAAAGCTCTTTTAATTTGAAAAATAGCATACGTAAAAAGCGATAAAAAAATAAGCCCCCAAATAGCAAAAGCATAGGAAGCTGGTGTAAATAAATTTTCGTATTCATCGCTAAGTTCACCAATAGTGGTGTCATTTAAGCGTAAGGCTTGCGAGATATAATTTACCCCAATCACCAGAATAACAGAAAGTAAATTTAAAAGGGCAAGTAGTTTTTTCATGGTCTTAAGGTTTTTGTAAATTTACGATGATTTTTAGTGGGAAATTGACTCCAAATAATTAAAACTATTAACCATAAATCTCAAGACTTATATTGTCTGTTCTGGTAATTGCATTGTAGTGCTAACGAAAAAGAAATAGTATCGAGAACCCTTTTAACCAACAAAGGTTCTCGATACATTTTTTACATCGCTACTGTACGTAAAAAACACTCGAACTGACGTTTTGTTTTATTTCATTTGTCCATTACTACGCTATCACTTCGAGTGAATTATTTTGGAGCGATAGCGGAAAAGTAATTTGTACTTCGGCACTGCTCAGCAGAACTATCGAGAAGCATTGTTACCTACAACGGTTCTCGATACAAAACCTCTTTCAGGGTTTCACTCGAACTGACATTTTGTTCCTTACTACGCTGTCACTTCGAGTGAATGATAACGCAACGATAGTGTAGTTATCATTTGTATCGAGAAGCTTTTTTGTTAGCGACGGTTCTCGATACACCACTTGTTGCGTTGCACTTCACAAGTGCCACTCCAACTGACATTATATTTTATTCCTTACAACGCTGTCACTTCGAGTGGCTTTTGCGACCTTTTCGGGAGCAAAAGTTGTATTGAGAAGCGCTATAGACACCAAGGTTATCGATACTATTTTCTCCACTGCGTTCTGAAAATCACTCGAACTGAAAGCATAAAATTGATTTAAGATTTAAATAATGGAATCCTCTAGGAACCAAGCGAAACCTTAAAAACATCCTCCTTCGTAATCGCAAAAATTTCATTGTCAGCAGTTGGGGTCAAAGTATAAGTCCCCGTAAACGTTCCAAAAGCGGGTAAAATTAGTTGGTTTTTACTTTTAAAAAAACAGGGAAGCTTTAGACGCTGCCTTCCTGCTCCTTGTAGTTTTATTGAAGGATGAATATGTCCCGCAATATTAAAAAGATGTTGTCTTTCTTCTGGGTGGTGCGTGAACAGAAAATCTTCTAAAAGCAACTCATCAATACAATTAATACCAATATTGGTATAATTTTCATCAGGAATAATATCATGGTTGCCTTTTATTAGGGTGATTTTAGGTTTAATTGAAGCTACCCAATCTTGAAACAATAACCACTCTTGATTTAAAGAAGAGTGAAACAAATCGCCCAGAAAAAAAAGTTCTTTTGGACTAAAAAAGGTAAGCACTTCATTTAACAAATCGAAATTCTTGGCAATCGCTTTCTGAGGCACGGCAGCACCAAATTTTCTAAAGTGCGATACTTTACCAAAATGCACATCGCTAATCAACAAAATTTCTTTTTCTTGCCAAAACAAAGCACCAGAGTAGTGCATGATAAAGACTTGTTCGTTAATGATGATGGTTTCTATCATTGGGAAAAAATTAACTAATTAAAATATAGAGATGTATTTATTTCATCAAAATAGCGGTCATACGTTTAATTCTATCCGCTAATTTTTCACTTGATAGTTTTTCACGCAAGCGGTCTGTGATAATGGGGAAAGAGAAGGGTGTTGGTTTTTTACAAGCTTTCCAAACGATGTCTTGGGTAGCGATGCGCTCCAAAGCCAAACGCAAACGACCTTCTTCTAGTTGATGCTCAAAAGTTTCCGTAAACGCTTGTTGAAACAAAAGATTATCAGCTTCATAATCTCTAAATACATCAAATAATAGTTGTGAACTACTTTGTAAATGCTTCATTTTAATGCCTTTGTTGGGATAACCGGTAAACACCATTCCACTAATTACGGCGATATCTCTAAATTTTCTTCGTGCCATTTCCGTCGCATTTAAACTTTTCTGTAAATCGCTCAGCATAAAATCCGTCGTAAATAAATCATTATCTAGAACCTGTTGCATATCAATTTCTTGATCGGACAAGAGCTCAAATCCGTAATCATTAAAAGCAAGGGAAAAAGTAATAGGGGACAACAAACTTATTCTATAGCCTAACAAACTCCCCATAGCTTCATGAACACCTCGCCCTTCAAAAGGATAAAAAATATGATGAAATCCATCACGAGTTTTAAAGGTTTCAATCAATAATTCGTTAGGTTTCGGCACTATACTTTCCTCTCGTTGCTTATCAAAAATATGCGTCAAAGATTTCAATTCCGCACTGAGCTCCCCTGCGATAGTGCTGAGTTCCCCTCCTGTGGAGGGTTTAGCCTGCCTGCCGGACAGGCAGGGGGAGGCCGCCTTATACAATTCTTCCCTCAACAATTCCGACATCTGCGCTGAAAATGTAAGTCGCCCACCCATCCAACTTGGGACTTTATTGGTTTTTTTGGTAGAATTACGCACATGCGCTTCCATGTTTTTTATTCGGATAAATTCTAAATTTCTACCAGCAAACGTAAACACATCGCCAGGGGTAAGTTTAGATATAAAAAACTCCTCAATACTCCCGATATAGCCTCCTTTTTGGTATTTAACGATAATATTCGCATCGCCGACAATTGTTCCGATTTGAAAACGGTGTCGCATGGCAATTCCTTTATTATGGACAATAAATTTACCGTCGGCTTCAACTTCCACTTTTTTATATTCATCGTAAGATTGTAAACTTTGACTTCCCATCACTAAAAAATTCAAAAGCCACTGCCATTGCGGTTCGGTGATGCCTTGATAGCAAAAAGTGTGTTTTATTTCTTGATAAATTTCCTTGGGATAAAATCCGTCTGAAATCGCTAATGTGGTTAAGTATTGAAGCAAAACATCAAAACTATTCAAATAGGGCATTCGGTCTTCTACCACCGTATTTTTAACCGCTTGTTGCAAGGCAGAAGCTTCGATTAATTCCATAGCATGGGTAGGTAAAAAATGAATCACACTTTCTTTACCGGGACTATGGCCACTACGACCCGCACGTTGTAAAAAACGAGCAACGCCTTTTGGACCACCAATTTGAATCACGGTTTCCACAGGGGCAAAATCAACACCCAAATCTAAACTAGAGGTGCAAACCACCGCTTTTAGACTTCCATTACGAATGGCTTGTTCTACCCAAACACGAGTTTCTTTATTGATACTACCGTGGTGCATGGCAATATCGCCCGCATATTCAGGATGTTTTTCTAATATTTTCTGAAACCAAATTTCGCATTGACTGCGAGTATTCGTAAACAGTAAAGTAGTTTTGCTATTATTGATTATCGGCACAATTTCTTCTAACAGATGTAAACCTAAATGCCCACGCCAGGGAAACGTTTCCATAGTTTTTGGGATTATGCTTTTTACGGTAATTTTTTTGTCGAGTTTAGCTTTAATTAAGATAGATTTTTTAGCGTTTTCTTGTACGCCTAGCAATACATCGCGAGCTTCTTCTAAATTGCCAATGGTAGCGGAAATTCCCCAAATTCTCAGATTCTTTGAAACTGTTTTTAGTCGTGATAAAGCGAGTTCCATTTGTACGCCACGTTTGGTACCGAGTAGTTCGTGCCATTCATCTACCACAATCGCCGAGCAATCTTTAAATACCTTGTCGTAACCTTTTGAAGCTAGTAATAATTGCAAACTTTCGGGTGTGGTAATCAACAAATCGGGCATATTTTTTTTCTGGGCTGTACGCTCTTTTGTTGCGGTATCACCTGTTCTAATGCCCAAGGTCATTTGCGTTCCCAAATCTGCCGCAACACGTTCCGCAGATTGCCGAATTTCTTCAGATAAAGCTCGCAAAGGCGTAATCCAAATAGCTTTTAATCCCTTTTTATGTTTTGTTTTATATTCTGGATTGTTTTTGATGTAATTTAAGATGATAGGAAACCAAAGCGCATAGGTTTTTCCGCTCCCAGTCGGGGCGTTTAGTAATCCGTTTTTACCCTGTAAAAATGCTTTCCAAGTATCTTTCTGGAATTGAAAAGGCGTCCAGTTTTGCTCTTGGAACCAATTTTCGGCAATAGTATATAGTTCTTCTCTGGTCATATTACAAAATTAGCTTACCGCTTACCGCTTTGCGCTTAGCGTTTGGCGCAAAGCGCTAGGCCTTTTTACTAAGATGGTTGTTTTGGAATTTGTGCCTTCAAATCCTCTAAGGTATTGGCTTCCTCAATCTTTTTATCTTGTCGCCACCTTAAAATTCTGGGGAAACGTGTTGCGACTCCACTTTTATGTCTTTTAGATAGGGCAATTCCTTCAAAAGCGATTTCAAAAACGTGGTGTGGTGTTACACTACGCACAGGACCAAAACGTTCTAAGGTATTTTTTTTAATCCAACTATCTATCTTTTTAAATTCGGCATCCGTTAATCCTGAATAGGCTTTTGCAAACGTAACGAGTTGTTTTTCGCCATTTTCATCTTCATCCCAAAGCGCAAAAGTATAATCGGTAAAAAGGTTACTACGCCTGCCGTGTCCGCGCATGGCGTACGTGAGTACCGCATCGATGGTTAGCGGATCTACTTTCCATTTCCACCAATCGCCTTTTTTGCGTCCGACTAAATATGGTGAGTCTTTTCGTTTGAGCATTAAGCCTTCGCTAAATTTTTCTCTGGAACGTTCTCTTTCTTTGGCTACTGCTTCCCAAGAACTAAAAGTTAATGCTTCGGAGATTTGAAAAGGTAAGGTTGAAATCTCGTCTAGGTTTTTCTCTTTTACTACTATCGATTGGAATAAATTTTCAAGAATTACTCGTCTTTCTGAAAAGGGTAAATTCCGTATATCTTTCCCTTCCCATTCTAAAACATCATAAGCTTTTAAAATCACAGGTACTTTTTTGAGCAAGGCTTTAGAAACTATTTTTCTGCCAATCCGAGTTTGTAAATCATTAAAAGTCCCAATATTTCCATCTGAAAAAGGTAAAATTTCGGCATCAATTACAGTTCCATTTGGAATTATTCCTAACAGACTTTCCAATTCAGGATATTTGTCAGTCACTAATTCTTCGCCTCTGCTCCAAACAAAAAGTTCATCGTTTCTAAAAATAGTTTGTGAACGAATCCCATCCCATTTATGCTCTACGAACCATTCTTTTACGTCACCTAAATCCGATGCTTCATTTTCTAGCGCGTAAGCCAAATAAAAAGGATAGGGTTTGGAGAGGTAATCATTTTCGTTTTCTTCTAAAATCAATTCTTGAAAAGTAATAGTATTCGGATCCCAATTACCCATTAATTTATAAGCTAACACATCTTCATGAATACCTGTTGTTTTTGATAAGGCTTTGGTCATTAGTTTTTGACTCACCCCAATTCTAAATCCCCCCGTAATTAATTTGGTAAAAACGAAGCGTTCATAATAATCGAGCACTTTCCAATTCTCGTATAAATAGGCTTTTTTATCATCGTCAGTTTTCTTTTTTAGGGCAATCATTTCTTGTAAAAAGGTAGTCAGACTTTTATCTGTACTTTTCGGTGAAGACGGAATGACCAAAGCAATAGTTTCGGCTAAATCGCCCACAATATGGTAGCTTTCCTCAAAAAGCCAAAGTGGGATATTCGCTAACTCTGCTGCCCAAGTTCTAAGTAAAGTGGTATTTACAGGTCGTGGTGGTCTTCGGTGGGAAAGAATTGCTATCGTCCAAACCTTATCGACATCATTAGCTAAAGAAAAATATGTAGCTAGAGCATCAACTTTGGCTGTTGTTTTATTAGTGCTGTCTAAGTTTTTTATTAAGGATGCGAAACTGCTAAGCCCAAGCCCCCCAACCCCCGATACTTCGACTTCGCTCAGTACAAGCGGGGGAGCTGAAGTACTTGATCCTAAATTTTGATCTTTATTTACAATCATCTTGGAATTTTTTCAATTTATAAATCTAAAATCTCAGCATTGTCTCCCCCTCTGGGGGTTGGGGGGCTTTCAGCATCATAGCCTAATTCTCTCAAATACCTAGAAAAAATATCGGTGTACCCATGCGTGCAAATTATCTTTTCTGCGCCTGTGGCTTTAATGCTAGAAAGTAAGCCGTCCCAATCGCAATGGTCGCTAAGCACAAAACCTTTATCAATAGCACGCCTTCTTCTGGCTCCTCGAAAAGCCATCCATCCGCTTGCGGAAGCCGTAACATAAGGCACCATTTTACGTATCCAGGTGCTGCCGTGTGCACTTGGTGGGGCTAAAACTATGTTTCCGATTAAATCTTGTTTTTTGGTAGCTGCGGTAATTAGCGTAGTTTTTGGAAAATCTAACATAGGGCGTAGTACTTCCGTCATGTTTTCGATGGCACCATGCGTATAAATATTCCCAATTTCTGGATCTAAATATTTGAGTAAGCGTTGTGCTTTTCCTAAACTATAACCGAATAAAACAGATGTTTTACCTTCTGCTTTATTTGTTGCCCACCATTCGTTTATGGCAGTCATTACTTTAATTTGGGGTGTCCATTTAAAAGCAGGGAGTCCAAAAGTACATTCTGTGATGAAAGTATCGCATTTTACCACTTCGTAAGGTGTTGAAATACCGTCATTTTCCGTTTTGTAATCGCCAGTAAAGACCCAAACCTCGCCTTTATGTTCCACACGTACTTGAGAAGACCCGATAATATGACCCGCAGGATGTAAACTAAATGTCACATTATTAATATTGAAAGTTTCGCCCCAAGATTTGCCCGTAACCAAAATATCGCCAAGCCTGTGTTTTATGATGGGGACATTATTGTGATGGGTAATGTATGCTTTATGTCCCCAGCGACTATGGTCGGCATGGCCATGGGTAATTATGGCTTTATCAACAGGCTTCCAAGGGTCTAAATATACTTTTGCGGCACTGCAATAAATGCCTTTATCTGTAAATTCAAGTAAAGGTTTTTTCATAGCAAGTACAATTTACAAAAAAACAAGACGCTTTAAAGTATCATGGTTTAATTCCTTCAAGGGTTTTTTAAAGTTGCTATTTATTTAGAAGTTTTATAGCTATTTTGATAATTAAAAAGCCTAAAATAAAAGTATTTGAAATGATTAAAGAACTCAAAAAAAATTATCTTTGCTCGGATTAAATAGAGAAATTATGTCATTTGTAGATTTATATAGTAGTGGAGAACACAGAAGAAATTTAGCACACTTTGCTGCAATAGGGTCATTAGCAGCCATAGATGGTGAAATAAATCCTCAAGAAAAAGTAATGTTAGATCGTTTTGCTCGTAAACTGGATATTACTGATGCGGAATATAGCGAGGTAATGCGTAAAGAAAATAAATACCCTATAAATCCACCAACAACCTCCGAGGAGCGTTTAGAACGCTTATTCGATTTGTTTAGAATTATTTTTGCGGATCACGAAATTGACGATGAAGAAAAAACTTTGGTACGCAAGTATGCCATAGGTTTAGGTTTTTCTAGTGAAAAAGCTGATGAAGTTATTGCTAAATCAATAGCTATATTTACGGGTAGAATAGATTTTGAGGCTTATTTGTATTTGTTGAAACGATAAAATAATTTAAAAACCTGCCCGTCCTGCAGTCGGGTGTAATAATTACGGGTTTAAAAAATTTAAAAAAAGATAGTTAGGCAATATTCTAACTATCTTTTTTAATTATTGGGTATTTGTAAAATTCGTTTCAAAATAACTTTTTAATTGATTGGCAATCAATTAAAAACAAAATATTTTATAATTGAATAAACAAAAATATGTATCAATTATTACAATAGTAAATTGATACATTTTTCACATTAAAAAATTAGTAAATTAACTTCACTTCATAAACTCCTCTGCTTTTTCTACCATTTTACGGCTTCCGCAGAAAAAAGGAACACGCTGGTGTAGTTCTGTAGGTTCAATTTCCATAATTCTCTTTTTGCCATCACTTGCTAAACCATTTGCTTGTTCTGCAATAAAAGCCATAGGATTACATTCATAAAGTAATCTTAGTTTGCCTTCAGAGGCAACGCTACTTTTCGGGTACATATAAATACCTCCTTTAATCATATTTCTATGAAAATCTGACACTAAAGATCCAATATACCGAGAAGTATAAGGTCTGTCGCCTTCTTCTTGTTGGCAATATTTTATGTAGTTTTTAACGCCTTGTGGAAAATGAACATAATTACCTTCATTTACGGAGTAAATTTTGCCTGTTTCTGGAAAACTCATATTGGGGTGTGATAAGTAAAAAGTACCTAAAGCAGGGTTTAGTGTAAATCCGTTTACACCATCGCCAGTAGTGTACACTAGCATAGTACTTGTGCCATAAACAATGTAACCTGCAGCAATTTGGTTAATCCCAGGTTGTAAAAAATCTTCTAATTGTACTGGAGTACCTACTGGAGTTACTCTTCTGTAAATAGAAAAAATAGTACCTACAGATACATTTACATCAATATTTGATGAACCATCTAAAGGGTCAATCAATACTACATATTTATTCTGGTGGTTATTGTCAAAACTATTAATGCTGATAAAATCATCTTCTTCTTCCGAAGCAATTCCACATACTATTTCTCGTTTTTTTAAAGTTTGAATAAATTTTTCATTCGCTAAAACATCTAATTTTTGTTGGTTTTCACCTTGAATGTTGGTATCGCCAGCTTCGCCAATAATATCCACTAAACCAGCTTTGTTTACTTCATGATTTACCACTTTAGCGGCTAATCTTATTCCGTTTAACAAGCGAGAAAGTTCTCCTGATGAATATTTAAAAGAATCTTGATGTTCAATAATGAACTCCCCTAAAGTTTTGTATTGATTGGTCATGTTTAATTGTGTTTTATAAAGTACAAATATCGTCTTTTTTGTGATACTATATCGTTTTCGTGAAAATTCAATTTCGTATATTTATAACTTTATGTTATATTTGTAACAAAATTAAATATTACTTAATTTATTAGTTGATAACGTTTAATTTTTAAAATAAGTACATAAAAAATAGATAGATGAATTTTTCCATCAGAAAAGCAATTAAAGAAGACATGCCTCAAGTATTGCATTTAATACAAGAATTGGCAGTTTTTGAGAAAGAAGAAAATGCGGTAGAAATATCTGTTGACGATTTAGTAAGTGACGGATTTGGTGCTTCACCTTTATTTAAGTGCTTAGTGGCTGAAGATTCAGAAGGTATTAAGGGCATCGCTATTATGTATGCACGGTATTCTACATGGAAAGGACCCTCACTTCATTTAGAAGATTTAATCGTTACTCAAAAAATGCGCGGAAGGGGAATAGGAACGGCCCTTTTAAATGAAGTGGTCACTTACGGAAATTCACTTGGAGTAAAGCGCATTAATTGGGAGGTATTAGATTGGAATGAACCTGCTATTGCTTTTTATGAAAGTAAAGGAGCAAACGTAATGCGCGATTGGGATGTGGTGCATTTAAATGAAAAAGCAATACAAAATTATATAACGAATATATGAGAATTTTTAAATTCGGAGGCGCATCTGTAAAAGATGCCGATGGTATAAAAAACGTAGTAGAAGTGTTACGTCAAGTAGGCTACGAAAATACGCTGTTAGTAGTTTCTGCCATGGGAAAGACTACCAATGCAATGGAAACGGTTGTAAACACTTATTTTGAAGATAAAAAAGCAGTTTCAGGGGTGATTCATGATGTTTTAAAATACCATAATGATATTTTAATAGATCTTTTTGAACATGAAAAACATTCTATATTTCAAACCATAAAAACTTTATTTGATGAGGTTCAAGGTTTTTTAATTTGGAATAAATCGCCAAAGTATAATTTTGTGTACGACCAGGTAATTGGGTATGGCGAACTAGTTTCGACCACTATATTAAGTGCTTATTTTAATGAAATTGGCATAAAAAATAACTGGTTAGATGTTAGAGAATTTATAAAGACCGACGATAACTATAGAGATGTGGCTATAAATTGGGAGAAAACTCAACAGAATGTGAACAAGATAATAGACAAAAAATTATTAAATATTACCCAAGGTTTTATTGGTAGCGATGATAATAATTTTATGAC
>JANQTG010000179.1:0-20799 GCA_030731855.1 Cellulophaga sp.
GCAGATTCAGGAATTTTCTCCAACGCTATTTTTGCTTCTATATATTCTTTTTGTTTTAAATAGCTTAAAGCGATATACCATTGGGCTTCGTATTTATAGACCGAATTACCTCCGGCTACGATTTGTAAATTGTCAAAAGCAGCATCATAATCATTTGTTTCGATAGATGCAATGCCTAAATACAATTGTAATTCTTGATTGTCGGTATCTTGCGCTATTAATTCTTTTAAATGAACACTAGCTTCTTCATAAGCAGAAGCATTAAAGGCATCTTCTGCTTTTTGTACCAATTCGTTGGCACTACTTCGCTGTGTTAGTGAAATACTATCGATATTGGCATAATCCGCATAAACTGGGTTTCCTGAATTCATCAGGTAAAAACCTAAAACCGAAATAAATAACACCGCTACAGCAGCATATTTGTGTAAGGAGAACGATTTTTTAGTTGCCTCTTTTGGTTTAAAATAAGCATCACTTTGTCGAGACAAGGTTTCCTTAAACGCATTTCGGTCAGCATCATCAAACTTTTGAGCTAACATGTCACTTGTGTTTTTATAAGCTTCAAAGTCCGTTTTTAAGACAGTTTCTGAATTTAAACGGACTTCAAAAGCCGTTTTTTCGGTTTCCGATAACATGTTAGACAGGTAATCTTCAAACAATTCTACATCTTTTTCTAGCATGACTCTATTGATTTAGTTGTTTGAATTCCGTTGAACTTTGTATCATTTTTGTTAATTCGCCCGTACAAAGCGATTTTTTCTTTCTCGCATAAGCATAGCTTACGCCTAAATTTTCGGCTACTTCTTCCATAGATTTAATTTTAAAGGTCATTTTAAGTAGCTCTTTACAGGCATTACCCAATTGCTCGAACATTTTATCAAATAAATGTTGCTGCTCGTCTTCTAATTGGGTTTCAAAAGCATGTGTTGAAGCACTTTCATCTATAGATACCAAATCCTCGTTTATTGTTACCTCTTTTTTGGTACTTTTCTTTAATTCATTTAACCATTTGCGTTTGCATAACAAGAAAAAATAAGCATCAAACGGACAAGTAAGTTCTAGGTTTTTGAATTTTGCTTGGTTATAAATCATCACCATTACTTCTTGTACTACATCTTTAGCATCAAATTCACTACCGCTATTTTGTTTAATGTAGTGGACCACTTTGGGCACAAAGCGATCGTAAATACTTTTTATGACTAAGGGACTGTTGGCCAGCAAACCAACAATATATTTTTGATCCTCGTGAATTTTTGGTTTCGTCATAAAAAATAATTTTCACTAATGTATAAACTAAAAAGTGAATCTAAAAACTTCATCCTTCATATACAAGCCAGATAAAAAGAATTTCACGAAGAAAATTTTTACAAAAGTTACCCAATTGAAAAAAAGAATGCTATGTTTTTTATGTAACCAATCCATTTTATATGTCTCAGTGAAACTCTTTTTACTCGGTGCAACTCCGGGTAATAACCTGTACTAAGTTTTTACACAGAACGACTCAGATTACCACAAAGCATCGCAGAGAAATTTTAAATGAAGCTAGTTTGGCAGCTTATATTAAAAAAACTAGAAGAGTATACGGCCTATAAGCTATTTATTTTGCTAATCCATTTTACATGTCTCCGTGAAACTCTTTTTACTCGGTGCAACTCCGTGTAATAACCCGTACTAAGTTTTTACACAGAGCAACTCAGAGCACCACAAAGCCTCGCAGAGGAATTTTAAATGACTGGGAAGTGTCTAAAACCCTTAGTAAAATCAAGTTATCAAAAAAAATTTCAAAATTTAGGGTAACAAAATTATAATTGATTTGATATAAGGGTGAAACAAAGAATTTCAAAATAAAATTTAACCCTAAATAAATATAACATGAAAAATTTAAAAGTAAGCCTAGGAATTGTTGCATTAGCAGCAGCCTTATTGACAAGTTGCGAAAAAACAAGTAATGATACAAATAATACTATTATGCCACCAAGTGCGCAAGATTTTGCAGCCATTAAGGCTTTAGCATTAGAAGATCATACCCAACAATTTGAGTTTGATGCGGCTACAATGGGAACATTAATTACCGAAAATGGTGTTCAAATTGAGATAAACGGTTTTTGCTTAACCAATAATGGCAATGCAGTAACAGGAATAGTAAATGTAGACGTTGTTGAAATTTTTGAAAGAGGTAGTATGTTAACGACCAATAAAACGACCATGGGCAGAATGCCTAACGGAGATAAAGCCTTATTACTTTCTGGAGGTCAGTTTTATATTAATGCTACGCAAAACGGAGTCGATTTAGACCTTAGTTGTGGAATGCAAGTTACTATTCCTACAGCTTTAACGGGTGGTGACGATCTTTTAATGACCATGTGGCAAGGAGTAACAGATTGCGATCCTTTAGACCCTAATTGCGATACTATTGTTTGGGAACAAAATGCGGAAGCTGCAAACCAAAGAATAGAAATTGGAGGTAACCCAAACGGAGGTGTCCAAACACCTGCTATTGCAAATGTATATTACACCTTTTTTCAAGATTTTGGATGGACGAATGTTGATCGTTTTTTTAACGATCCAAGACCAAAAACAACAATTTTAGTTGATGTTCCTGTAGGTTACGACAATACAAATAGTGCTGTTTATTTATCATATGATGGACAAGCAAATGCATTAGCAGGTCTAGATACGTATGATGCAAGTAGCGAATTATTTAGCGAGCACTACGGACAAATTCCTATAGGATTAGAATTGCATGTTATTTTTGCAAGTGAAAATGATGGTGAGTGGTTGTATGCTATAAAACCTGCAACAATTACTGCAAATGGTACTATTGTATTTTCAGCATCAGAATTAGTCACTGGAACCTACGCACAATTAACGGTTTTAATCAATAATTTACCGTAAATACATAATTGCTATGAAAGGGAGAAAAGGTAGTCGAATTTATTCGATTACCTTTTTCTATTTCCTTTAAATACTTTACTTTGTGAATAACCTACTGATAAATAACAAACTAACAATAGTAGCGTTAATAATAAATAAGATTAATTTGGATCACATAAAATCACTGTATTTTGAAAAATCAATTATTCATAATTCTTTTAGTTGTTTTTACTATCGGATTGAATGCACAAAATAGTCCTGAAAATGATACCATAACGCGCTATGCCAATATTGGATATGATGCCAATGGTAACGAAGTTTCGTTTATGCCAGACACGCCTATTTTACAACAAATTGCTGGTGCGCCAAAAGCTTTTTACAGCTATTTTTGGGAGCTTGGTGATGGCAATTACAGTTTTGAAAAAACACCAAAACACGTATATAAAAAAAAGGGAGATTACGAAGTAACACTTTGGGCTACAAATAATTACGATACTGGAAAACCACCTGCAACTAGACCTAAAAAAGTAGCTATTAACAGTATTACAACTCAAGTTGATGATGTAGCAAGCATGACGGATGATTTTACCTTAAAGCGAAATAGAGAACCCATGATCGATGAAGAAATGGTGATCATCGTAAGCTATAAAAATCCACATAACTATGTTACTACTGGCGAAATTCAACTTTTTTACAATGAAAGAGTCTATAAAGCAGATAACTTTTTAGCACCAGAAGTCCGACTACATCATAACGAATCATTAATTCCAACTGATGCCTTTGCGATACAAGAAACCGAAAACCCATCGAATAGTTTTTTGGCTTCTACGGATAACAATCCTATTACATACACCCAACAAGTACAAGATTCTACAAAAAAAACAAACTTACCATTGAGTCTGGAGAGTGCTAAAGAGAAGTATAAAGCGAGTAAAGTTATTTCTTTTGATCAGATGCAACCAGGTGAAGAGCGCAATGTGTTTTTAAGCATGCGTACTTCTCCAGAAATGATAAAAGACACGAGTGCTATTATTGCCGTTCGCGGCATTTATGTACCTGATAAAAACTATACCAACCATACGGTGAAAGAAATGGAAATGGAGATTGTTACTTCCCACGACCCAAATAAAATGTCATCTAACGGTGCGCTAATGAACTACAGGCTTGTCCGTTTTAAAAAATTAAAGTACAAAATAAAATTTCAGAATAACGGAGAAGGTCCAGCACGTACTATTCGCCTTGAAACCGATATTCCTGAAATGCTAGACATGAACACCTTACAGATTGAAAGTACGTATCCTGAGGTGCCTATTTGTCCGAAAAAGGAGGTTATATTTAGCTGCTTAGATACTACTTATCAAAAAAACAAGGCTACTTTTACCTTTAAAAATATCTATTTACCAGGAACAGAACAGAAAAATGTAGTAGAAACCGATTCAACAAAAGGCTTTGTAAAATACACTATTAAGTTTGCGGAAGATTTCCACAAAAAAAAGACGAAAAGTAGAACAGCCATTTATTTTGATAAAAATGAACCTATTATAACCAATTATGCGACAACGCGATTTTTACCAGGTATCTCTGTTGGCGTAAGAGCAGGGTATAATTATTATCCCAATTCAGAAAATGCCGAAAGTTATTTTATAAGCGCAGTGGTTTCACCTTATAAACCTTATCGCTTTTATGTACAGGGCGAATGGTCTAACAGTTTTAACCGGTTTAGTTCATCAAGTTCGGTGGATGAAATTATAGATCCAAACCGTCAACCACAATTACAACGAACCATTACAGAAACCGAAACCAATGCTGTCAATTGGGAAGTTCCCGTTTTATTGCGGTATAACGTGAATAATTATGTAGGACTGGGTGTTGGTGTTCAAGGAAACTTTAATCTTTCAGAAAAAACGAGTAGTAACAATAGTATTGAATTTTACGAAGGCGTTACTGATGACTTTTTAATTGAAACACAGACCTCAGAAACGAGTACAAGCGATTCTTTTACAAGCTTTAGAACGGGCCTAATTTTCGATGCTACGGTAGGCTTTTCGAGACTCGGCCCTAGTTTAGGTACGCGATACATTATGAACAACGACCAAGATTTTAACTATTGGCAATTGTATGCCATATTCCGATTCTAATTGAAAAATAGCACTTATATCCTCTTTTTAGTGTGCTTCCTTGTAAGTTCAAAACTAAGCTATGGGCAATTTTCTAAGGATGCTATTTACGATCAATTAGATGCTTTTGTAGCTAAACCGACTCCTAAAAGTGGATTAGCGCTAGAAAATGCTACGGCCCTATTTGAAAAAGAAGCCACAACCAAAGATGATTTTTTAGCTGTTGTTATTGTAAATAGCAATTTAGGATATTATTATCAGAATTTTGGTACTATTCAAGAGCGTATTTTGAAGTATGAAAAGGCATGGAGTATTTATGAAATACAGCAGCTCACTAATTATGATATTTTTGAGAATTGCTTGGTGCCTCTATCCAAATTATACACGCAGCAGGGCGATTTTTTAAAGGCAGAGGAATTGTTGAAACGTTGTTATTTGTATGCAGAAAGTCAAAATAATAATAATTTATTGATACAAACCAGCTTATCACTTTCGGCCCTGTACAACACTTTAGGTAATTTTAATACCGCTATCCCAATACTTGAAAAAGCCTTAAAACAAAAACCTCTTACTACTGAAAATAAAGAATTACTACAGAATAATTTAGCCACGAGTTATGTTGGTTTAAAAGATTATTCAAAAGCAAAAAAACTACTTGAAGAAAGTATAGAGCGTAAAGAAGGAAATCACCTAAATAGTTATAAAAACTTAGCTTTTATTGCTATTCAAGAAAAGAATTTTGAATTGGCAAGTAGCTATTTTGATAGAGCTAAAAACTTTATAAAAACTTCGGAAAACTTTAGTGCTAGAGATTTTATTAGTCTGACTATCGAGGAGGCGGAATTAAAATTAGCCAATAACAAAACCCAAGAGGCGCAAGAAACACTATTATCCGCTATAAAAGTACTCCTCCCAGATTTTAAGGGAAAAGAACTACCTTCAAAAGAACAACTTTACGCGGAGCGCAGTTTTATAAGAATTTTTGATGTCTATACGGCAACTTTAAAAGATTCAAAAGCTATTCTGGAAGTATATAATTTGAGTTTTTATGTAGAAAATTTACTCGTACAAAATTATGTATCGCAGGATACAAAAATTATTCATCAAAGCAATCATAAAAAACGTACCGAAAAATGTCTTCAAATACTTTGGGAATCGTACCTAAGAAATCCTAATATTGAATTAATTCACACTGCTTTTCTATATGCCGAAAATAGCAAATCCGCTGTTTTGCAGGATAAAATAATGGAGAATAATTCGGCTTCTTCTGAGCTTACAAGCAAACAAAGGAAGCTTAGCGCAGAAAGAGAAAAACTCTTAGATGATGTATTGCGAATTCAATTCAAAAAATTAGGCGAAGCTGAGGTAAATAAAGCAATCGCCGCTATTCAAAAGATAGACAGAGAACTTAACGCCTTAAATGCTACTAAAAGCGCTAGTAATATTGATAAAACTATCGATTTTAAAGATTTACATCAAAAAATTCGTAATGACAATGCCACACTCCTCTCCTATTTTATCGGTAATTATAGCGCTTTTCTCTTTACGGCAGATGGTTCTGAGATGCGCATGACAAAACTTGCTAACCCACAAGATTTAGAAACAGAAATTAGTAATTTTATTCGTTTTTTTGATAATCCGGCTACCATAAACAACAATATTTTGGAGTTTACCGAGGCTGCTTTTAAAACTTTTGAACTACTAGAAATACCAATAAAAACCACCGGCAAGAATATAATATTTATCCCAGACGGATTATTAAATTTTCTACCTTTTGAGTCGCTCTTAACGCAGGCCACCGAGACTAGTTCATTCGCCGAAATGCCTTTTTTAGTAAAGCAATACGCCGTTGCCTACGCATATACAATTTATGACTTTTTAGAGACCAAAAATAATACGGACGAACTAAGTATTTTAGGTGTTTTTCCTGTTTTTGAAGAAACTCCCCAAGCCTTAAACTATTCTATTGAGGAAGCCGAAAGTATTCAAGATTTGTTCGATATTCAGACCTTATTTAAAACGGATGCAACAAAAGCGAATTTTTTAGAACAATCTAAAACAGCCTCACTTTTACACTTATCAACTCACGCCGCTAGTGGCGATTTTATAGTGCCAGCACACTTGCAATTTATTAATGATATGCTGTATTTGCCAGAATTGTACAGTTTAAACATGACGGATAAAACTGTTATTTTAAGTGCATGCGAAACAGGTATTGGCAAACTACAAAGTGGCGAAGGCGCTATCAGTGTTGCCCGAGCTTTTAAATATGCAGGTGCTTCAAAAATAGCTTTTACCCTTTGGGAAGTGAATGATAAAAGCACAGCACAAGTAATGGCTGAATTTTACAAAGAACTTAAAAAATCGGAGTCCATTTTTCAAGCCAACCATCAATCTAAATTAGCCTATTTAAACAATCCTGACATCAGCAACCTTAAAAAATCGCCTTATTTCTGGAATAGTTTTGTCTATTATGGCGCTATAGAAGTTCCTGTAAAGAAGTCCAATTATCTACTTTGGGTTGTTCTTGCTTTATTAGGTTTAGGTGTTGTTTTGGTTTTAAAAAAAAGTATTAAGTATTAAGATAAAAAATATGAAATACAAAATTAGAATTACGAAATAAAAAAAGTTTTAATTTCAAGCGCAAGTGTCAAGTTCAAGTTCAAAACAATTATAATAGCGCCACGAACTTTCTATTCAAAGCAAAATCACCATCAACCCACAACCGACAATTGACAACGAGCGTCGGACAACTAGCAACGAACAACGAACAACGAAAAAATAATTCACTAATTCACTTTGATATTTTTTTAAACTTGTTCGTCAACTTGCCCTTGCTTTTTTACTTTTTACATGTAATTTAGTCGCATGAATGAAAATTACCTTCAAACTCCTATTGCTTATCTGAAAGGTGTTGGTCCCAATAGGGCCGATTCGCTGAAGACAGAGCTGGGCATTCATACCTATCAAGACCTGGTGAATCTTTTTCCAAATCGGTATATCGATAAAACGCAATATTATAAAATCAATCAATTACAACGAAACTCTTCCGATGTTCAAGTAATCGGAAAAATCATTCATATAAAAACCATCGAACAGCAAAAAGGGAAGCGTTTAGTGGCGACTTTTATGGATGAAACAGGTCAGATGGAACTCGTGTGGTTTCGAGGGCAAAAATGGATTCGTGAAAATTTACAGCTGAACACCCCTTATGTCATTTTTGGAAAAACAAACTTTTACAGTAATAGTTTTTCTATGCCGCACCCGGAAATGGAATTACTTTCGGAACATGAACAAGGGATAAAAGTAATGATGCAACCCGTGTATCCTTCCACCGAAAAATTAAGTAATAAGGGCATTACGAATCGGGTAATCAGCAAATTAATCCAACAACTTTTTCTCGATTTAAAAGGAAAGTTCTCTGAAGCTTTATCAGCATCCATTATTGATGAATTAAAGTTGATTTCAAAAAGTGACGCGATGTTTGCGATTCATTTTCCTAAAAGTCAAGAACTTTTGGCGAAAGCGCAATTCCGACTCAAATTTGAAGAGCTTTTTTATGTGCAATTACAGCTAATTGCCAAAAATATGCTGCACAAACAGCGTATCAAAGGCTTTAATTTTGATAAAGTCGGTACGCTTTTTAATGAATTTTATAGCGAACACTTGCCTTTTGAATTAACGAATGCTCAAAAGAGAGTTTTAAAAGAAGTTAGGGCTGACTTAGGCAGTAATGCGCAAATGAACCGACTTTTACAAGGCGATGTAGGCTCGGGAAAAACAATTGTTGCTTTAATGAGCATGCTTCTAGCAATCGATAATGGCTTTCAAGCTTGTTTGATGGCACCCACCGAAATATTAGCGAATCAGCATTTTGTGGGAATTCAAGAATTGGTGGGGAATTTAGGAATTAACATTGCGCTTTTAACAGGTTCCGTCAAAAAATCGGCTCGTAAGATCATCCATGAACAGCTAGAAAATGGAGAACTTCATATTTTAATTGGTACACATGCGCTTTTAGAAGATAAAGTGCAATATAAAAATTTAGGACTTGCCATCGTAGATGAACAACATAGATTTGGCGTAGCACAACGCTCCAAATTATGGCATAAAAATGAAATCCCACCACATGTTTTGGTCATGACCGCAACTCCGATCCCTAGAACCTTAGCGATGAGTTTGTATGGCGATTTAGATATTTCGGTGATTGATGAATTACCACCAGGCAGAAAACCTATAAAAACGGTTCATCGCTACGATTCCAATCGATTAAAGGTTTTTCAATTTATCCGCGATGAAATTAAAAAAGGGCGTCAAGTGTATGTGGTGTATCCTTTAATTCAAGAATCGGAAGTTTTGGATTATAAGGATTTAATGGACGGTTATGAAAGTATCGCTAGAGATTTCCCTATGCCAGAATATCAAATTTCAATCGTACACGGACAAATGAAACCCGTAGATAAGGAGTTTGAAATGCAGCGCTTTGTAAAAGGAGAAACGCAAATTATGGTGGCGACTACAGTGATTGAAGTCGGGGTGAATGTTCCAAACGCATCGGTTATGATTATTGAAAGCGCAGAACGTTTTGGCTTATCGCAATTGCATCAATTACGCGGAAGAGTTGGGCGTGGTGCAGATCAGAGTTTTTGTATTTTAATGACCAGTCATAAACTATCCTCTGAAGCAAAAACAAGGCTAGAAACTATGGTGCGTACAAACGATGGATTTGAGATTGCGGAAGTCGATTTAAAACTTCGTGGTCCGGGCGATTTAATGGGTACCCAACAAAGTGGTATGTTGAATTTAAAGATCGCAGATATCGTAAAAGATAATGATATTTTAAAAACAGCTCGCTATTACGCTTTGCAGTTGTTAAAAGACGATCCTAGCCTTAAAAAAGTGGAAAACGCTTATATAAATTACACCTACGCACAGCTTGTTAAACATAAAAATATTTGGAAATATATTAGTTGAACATCGTAATTCTAATTCCAATAATATTTTATATTGTTCTATCTTCCTTAGCTTTGTCTTTACTCGAATGAAGAGTTAAAAATTAAAAGTTTTATCACATCAATATGAAGCAAACATTATTTGACAAAGTATGGGATTCCCATGTAGTAAAACATGTAGAAGACGGACCAGACGTATTGTTTATTGATCGCCATTTAGTACACGAAGTTACTAGTCCCGTTGCCTTTTTAGGCCTTAAAACCAGAGGTATTCGTGTTTTATATCCTGAAAGAACATTTGCAACAGCAGATCATAATACACCAACTATTAACCAACATTTACCGGTTGAAGATCCACTTTCTGCGAATCAGTTGAAAGCCTTAGAAGAAAATGCCAAAGAACACGGGATTAGTCACTGGGGATTAGGTCACGAGAAAAATGGAATCGTACACGTTGTTGGTCCAGAATACGGAATTACGCAGCCCGGAGCTACTATTGTTTGTGGCGATTCGCATACATCAACGCATGGTGCTTTTGGTGCTATCGCCTTTGGTATCGGTACCTCAGAGGTAGAAATGGTTTTGGCTACACAATGTATTATGCAACCAAAACCTAAAAAAATGCGCATTAATGTAAGTGGAGATTTAAACTTTGGGGTAACGCCAAAAGATGTCGCTTTATATATTATTTCTCGATTAACTACTTCAGGCGCAACAGGATATTTTGTAGAATATGCTGGTGATGTTTTTGAAAATATGTCGATGGAAGGTCGTATGACTGTTTGTAACCTAAGTATCGAAATGGGTGCTCGTGGTGGCATGATTGCTCCAGACGAAAAAACCTTTGAGTATATAAAAGGACGCGAATTTACGCCAACTGGTGCTGCTTGGGATAAGGCAATGGCCTATTGGGAAACGCTTTATACCGATAAAGATGCAGAATTTGATAAAGAGATTTATTTTGATGCATCAGATATTGAACCGATGATTACCTACGGTACAAATCCAGGAATGGGCATGGGAATTTCAAAAAATATTCCGAATGCAGAGCAAGTAGAAGGTGGCGTAAGTACTTATAAAAAATCATTGGGCTATATGTCTTTCAACGAAGGCGAAGGAATGATCGGAAAACCGATCGATTTCGTGTTTATCGGAAGTTGCACCAATGGCAGAATTGAAGATTTTAGAGCCTTTGCTTCTATTATAAAAGGACGTAAAAAAGCGCCCAATGTTACGGCGTGGTTGGTACCAGGTTCGCACCAAGTAGAAAAAGCAATCAAAGCAGAAGGTTTGTTGGATATTATTCATGAAGCTGGTTTTGAATTAAGGGAACCAGGTTGCTCAGCGTGTTTAGCGATGAACGACGATAAAGTTCCTCCTGGAAAATTAGCAGTAAGTACTTCCAACAGAAATTTTGAAGGACGACAAGGTCCAGGCTCCAGAACACTTTTAGCTTCTCCCCTAGTAGCAGCAGCAGCAGCCGTTACAGGAAAAGTTACTGATCCGAGGGAGTTGATGAAGGAATACGCTTAGCGCTAAACGCCTACCGTTTAACGCAAAGCGAAAAACGCTTTACTTTAGATGGGAGATTATAAAAAATATAATGTTTGGGAATTAGGGCATCAAATTACTTTATTGATTTATAAACTGACTTCAAAATTTCCGAAAGAAGAAATTTATGGTCTAACAAGTCAAATGAGAGGAGCTTCCTATTCAATTCCATCAAATATTGCGGAAGGTTGTGGTAGAGATTCAGATCAAGAATTTAAAAGGTATCTAGTCATAGCAAGAGGTTCTGCGACTGAATTGGAATATTTTTTATTTTTAGTAAAAGATTTGGGTTTTATTTCAGTAGAAGATTTTGAAACTCAAAGTGATAAAGTAAATAAAGTTAAACGTAGTCTTAGTAATTTAATTAACAAAATATAAAAAGCGTAAAGCGTTCAGCGCTACGCGCATAGCACAGTAAAAAATGGCATACGATAAATTTACCCTATTAAAAAGTACCGCGGTTCCATTACCAATAGAGAATGTGGATACGGATCAAATAATACCAGCACGATTTTTAAAGGCGACTACTCGTGAGGGTTTTGGCGATAATTTGTTTAGAGATTGGCGTTACAATCCTGATAACTCTCCTAAAAAAGATTTTGTGTTGAATGATAACACCTATTCTGGCAAAATTTTGGTTGGAGGTCGTAATTTTGGTTCTGGATCATCCAGAGAACACGCCGCTTGGGCAGTGTATGATTACGGATTTAGATGTGTAATATCTAGCTTCTTTGCAGATATCTTCAAAGGAAATTGTTTAAATATTGGTGTTTTACCCGTTCAGGTAAGCGCAGATTTCTCTAATAAAATATTTGCTGAAATCGATAAAAATCCGAGTACAGAAATTGAAGTAAATCTTCAAGATCAAACTGTTACGCTATTAGCAACTGGTGAAAAGGAATCTTTTGATATCAACGGATATAAAAAAGATAATATGCTCAATGGTTTTGATGATATTGATTATTTAATGAATGTTAAAAGCAATATTATTGAATTTGCAGAGAATACGCCTTTGTAATTTTAATAATTGCTAAATGTCAGTTCGAGTGAAATCCTGAAAGAGATTTAGTATCGAGAACCATCATAACCACAATGGTTCTTGATAAAATTTATTTCAGATAAAAAATCTAAAATAAATCACTCGAACTGACAACTTTAATTTTTAAAAAACCATTAAGTAAAACTAACCAACTCCATAGCTTCGGTACAAAACATGAAGAAAAGAAAAATTGAAATAATGGACACGACACTACGTGATGGGGAACAAACCTCAGGGGTGTCTTTTTCAGTTTCTGAGAAACTTACTTTGGCTAAACTTTTATTAGAAGAGCTGAAAGTAGATCGTATTGAAGTTGCTTCGGCCAGAGTTTCGGATGGTGAATTGTCAGCAGTAAAACAGATTACTTCATGGGCGAAAGAAAAAAAGTATTTAGATAAAATTGAAGTGTTAACCTTTGTAGACAAAGGCGTTTCTATTGATTGGATGGAAGAAGCAGGTGCAAAAGTTCAAAACTTGCTCACTAAAGGTTCTTTAAATCACTTAACCCATCAACTAAAAAAAACACCAGAAGAACATTTTGCCGAAATTGCTGACACCATTCAATTAGCGGAAGAAAAAGGCATTAGCACCAATGTGTATTTAGAAGATTGGAGTAATGGAATGCGTAATTCTCAGGAATATGTTTTTGAGTTTCTTGATTTTTTAGCCACGCAACCGTTAAAAAGAATTTTGTTACCAGATACTTTAGGGATTTTAACCCACACGGAGACTTTTGAATTTATTAGTGCTATTGTAAAAAAATATCCAAACTTACATTTCGATTTTCATGGTCATAATGATTATGATTTGAGTGTCGCTAATGTAATGGAAGCCTTAAAAGCGGGTTGTCATGGTTTACATTTAACCGTAAACGGCATGGGAGAACGCGCAGGAAATGCCCCTTTAGCGAGTGTTATCGCTGTAATTAATGATTTTCTACCAGAAATTGAAACGAATGTGATTGAAACATCACTTTTTAAAGTGAGTAAATTGGTTTCTGCCTTTACTGGTTTTGGGATTCCTGTAAATAAGCCTATTGTTGGGGCCAATGTTTTCACCCAAACGGCAGGGATTCATGCCGATGGCGATTCTAAAAATAATTTATATTTTAACGATTTATTACCTGAACGTTTTGGTCGTAAACGACAATATGCTTTAGGAAAAACCTCTGGAAAAGCCAATATTCAAAAGAATTTACAAGAACTAGGTCTTACTTTAAATAATGAAGAATTAAAGAAAGTTACCCAACGTATCATTGAATTAGGCGATAAAAAAGAACGTGTAACCAAAGAAGATTTACCTTATATTATTTCTGATGTTTTAGATACACAAGGTATTCTAAACAAGGTGATTATAAAATCGTATTTGCTATCGCATGCCAAAGGATTAGAGCCTTCTGCTGCTGTTGCTGTGGAAATTGAAGGCAAACTTTTTGAAGAACATGCGCAAGGAGATGGTCAGTTTGATGCTTTTATGAATGCCTTAAAATCCGTTTATAAAAGCTTAAAAAAAACACTTCCAAAATTAACAGATTATGCCGTTAGGATACCTCCTGGTAGTAATTCTGATGCCCTTTGTGAAACTATCATTACTTGGGAAAATAATGGGAAAGAATTCATTACAAGAGGTTTAGATTCTGATCAGACCGTTTCGGCGATAAAGGCGACAGAGAAAATGTTGAATATTATTTAGGAACACGACATTGCGAGGAGTAAATTTTAAAGAAGAGTAACGACGAAGCAATCTGTTTAAATTTTAAGAGATGTTGAAAAGAAGTAAAAATTAAAGAATAAGTTAACATTAAACGGATTGCTTCGTTCCTCGCAATTGCGAATAATGAACAACCATAATCTATATAGAATGAAATTAAATATTGCCCTTTTAGCAGGAGACGGAATTGGTCCTGAAGTTATTGATCAAGCGGTAAAAGTATCGAATGCCATTGCCAAAAAATACAATCATGATATCACTTGGACGCCAGCTTTAACAGGCGCTGCTGCCATTGATGATTGTGGAGAACCATATCCGGATAGCACGCATGCCATTTGTGAGGCAGCAGATGCTGTACTTTTTGGTGCTATCGGACACCCAAAATACGATAATGATCCTTTGGCTAAAGTACGTCCGGAGCAAGGTTTATTGAAAATGCGAAAAAAATTAGGACTGTTTGCTAATGTGCGTCCTACCTTTACCTTTCCGTCTTTAATTGATAAATCACCTTTGAAAAGAGAACGCATTGAAGGAACGGACTTAATTATTTTAAGAGAATTAACTGGTGGTATTTACTTTGGAGAAAGAGGTCGTTTAGATAACGGAAATACCGCTTTTGATACGATGACATATACTAGAGCCGAAATTCAACGTTTAGCTAAAAAAGGATTTGAATTAGCGATGACACGTAGTAAAAAATTATGTTGTGTAGATAAAGCAAATGTTTTAGAGTCTTCAAGATTATGGAGAGAAACGGTGCAAGCGATGGAAAAAGAGTATCCAGAGGTAACCGTTTCTTATGAATTTGTAGATGCTGTGGCGATGCGTTTGGTACAATGGCCAAATTCTTATGATGTAATGATTACAGAAAATTTATTCGGTGATATTTTAACGGATGAAGCTTCCGTAATTTCAGGTTCTATGGGTTTAATGCCCTCAGCGTCTGTTGGAGAAAAAGCGAGGTTATATGAACCTATTCACGGATCGTATCCACAAGCAGCTGGCAAAGATATTGCTAACCCTTTAGCCACAGTTTTATCGGCAGCAATGTTATTCGAAGATTTTGGATTAACCGAAGAAGCGGAAGCGATTCGTGTGGTGGTCAATAAATCTTTAGCCGAAGGTATTGTGACTGAAGATTTAGCTGAAAATGCGAAAGCTTATAAAACTAGTGAAGTTGGCGATTGGTTAGCTTCGAGGGTATAAGACCGCAATAAAAAATTTTTTAATGAAGTCAAACAAAGTGTACATTACTACTTTTTTGACTTCATTTTTTTTGTTCACCTATGATTAAACAATAGCCGTAATATCTACAGAAACTTTTAAATCGCTTTCACCACTGCCATACACAACACCTTTTAAAGGTGGTACATCGTAATAATCTCTACCCCAGCCTACTACAATATGTTGATTTAAAGGAATCTGATTATTGGTAGGGTCAAAATCTACCCAACCAAAACCGGGAATAAAAATAGCAAACCAAGCATGAGAGGCATCTGCTCCTACCATTTTTTCTTTACCCTTAGCCGGAAGTGTTTCTATATAACCACTAATATATCTTGCAGGTAATCCTATAGAACGAATACAAGCGATAGCTATTTGTGCAAAATCTTGACATACGCCTTTTTTCTTTATCATGACTTCTTCAATAGGCGTAGATATACTAGTAATTCCAGCAACAAACTTAAAATCGGTATATATACGAAGCATTAATTCGTACGCAGCATCAAATACAGAGCGATTGCCTTTAAAAGAAAGTTCGGCATATTCTCTAATTTTAGCATCAGTTTTTCTAATAAAAATCGATTCTAAAATATATTGCTTGGCGTCTAAGACATCATGATCATTAGACTTTAATGCTAAAAGTGCTTCGTTCATGGTGATGTCTTTGCATTTACTGGTATAAAATGATTCGTGAATTTTTGAATAGTCTCTAACTATTTTACTTCTTGTCTTAACAAGTAGAACTTTATGTTCGGTTTGCACAGAGAATCGCGTAATATTATTCCCAAAAAAATCAATCCGTTCAGATATTTCAGTAGGCTGAGGTGTAATTTGAATTTTATAATCTAAAAGCTCTTGTCCTTTAGACTCACGAGGTCTCAACATGGCTATGTTATGGCCATAGCTTACAGGGGCGTTATATTCATATTTTGTAATATGTTGTACATTGAAAATCATAGTAAGCTTAAATAGGAAATGATTGTGAAAACAATTGGTTTTGTTTGTCGGTATGATTAAAATAGGTATTCGTTATAGATTGTGATGATTTATACAACAAATCTGATAAACTTTCTAATAAAGCATCTAATTCAGCTCTGTTATATTCTTTATGAGATTTGGTTTTAATTAAACGAGCAGAATCGGCTAAACGTAGTTTTGAAAAAGCAGCAAAAATATGTTTTTGATACGTAGTTAGTTGGTTTTCGTCTTTAGAGTGTGGTAATCTCGCAACATCTTTTTGAAGTCGGTTGATCATATAGGTTAATGAACGTGGATATTCTAAATCTAATAAAATTAGATCTAGTACATGTTCTAACTGAATATAAGAACGGTAGCTATAGCGATAAATATTTAGGCTCTCGTGGCTAGTAAGTAAATATTCTACTAAATCGTATTCTATTTGTTCCTCAAATTTTATGGTTAATAGGGAACGGCATTTGGTAATAGTTAAAGTACTTTGCTCTAATTGCAAACCGATAAAATAAAGTAAAAGGCCTTGTTGTACCATAATACTTTCCTCTATAAGTCCCATAAATGCAATTAAACGTGTTATCAATTGATTTAAAACTTTCAAGACCCTATTAATAGATTTATCCTCACCTTCTTCAAAAGAATGCCAAAGTTTTTGTATGTTTTCAAAAACACGCCACATGTCTGTTGACCACAAATTTCTAATAGAATAGTACGAATTATTGAATAAACCAATGGTATGAGATAAACTTCCGACTCTGTTTTTATCTAAAATTACCGATAACATTTCTTCTAGAGGATTTTCCATGGCGTTGGTGCCCTCCTTTTCGGTTTCGGTAAAACCAGGATAAGTGCCTGTTAGATGTGTCACCGCCTTAAAAAGTACCTGAAGTTTTACAGAATCGGGTTTTTCATTCCTGTTTTGTTGTAAAGCCAATTGACGCATGACCATTCTGATAAATCGGGTATTAACTAAAGTACGACCAACATATCGGCCAGCCCAAAAGAGATTTTCTGCTGTAAGACTTGGTAAATCGTCTAGACCTGAGATGACTACCAAGGGTTTATTTTTCCAATACCTTGCAGTATCTTCTTTTATAGTTTGATTTTCAAGAATCCAAAAGTCCTTACTAGTTCCACCTCGTTGGTTAGATACGTGAACATTACCCGTTTCAGAAGCTACACGTACCAATCCACCCGGCATAACACTATAACCATTACTAGAGGCAATACAAAACGCCCGTGATACTAAATTTCTCGGTTCTAGTGTATTACCTTTTAAATTTGGAGTAGTAGAAAAATTTATTTTCTCTTGTGCTACAAAGCGATAAGGCCTAGTTTTAATTTCAATCTTTAAAGCTTCTAACTGTTTTTTACTGAGTAGTTCACCGAACAAAATACTTTCTCTATTGGTACGGTCAATTCTTTTTATGACAAGTTCTGGTAAGTGCTCTAAAACATAATTTTTTTCACGCTCTTGTCCACACCACCACGAGGCAATTTGTGGCAATATTAATTCTTCGTTCAAAAAGTACTTAGCAATTGCAGGCATAAAAGGAATTAAACCCGGATTTTCCATAACTCCACTCCCAACAGGATTAATCACTGCTACATTTTTTTTACGTACCACATCTAAAAGACCAGCTACACCTAATTGAGAATCTTCTCTAAGTTCTAATGGATCCGCAAAAGCATCATCTACTCTGCGCCATACAACATCGACTTGTTTTAAACCTTGTAAAGATTTCATCCAGAGAAAACCATCGCGTACCACTAAATCATTACCCTGCACCAAAGGATAACCAAAAAAAGAAGCTAAATAAGCATGTTCAAAATAAGTTTCATTGAGAGATCCTGGGGTTAAAATAACAATATGTGGATTTTCTTTCTGCTTTGGAGCAGCATCTATCAACATCTGATTTAGTTGTTGAAAAAAACCGGAAAGTCTTGTAACGTTCATTTTGGCATAGATATCAGGTAAAATTCTACTTGTAGTAGACCTGTTTTCTAAAGCATACCCCATACCAGAGGGTGCTTCAGTTCTATCATTTACTACCCATAAACGGCCGTCTGTACCTCTTGATAAATCGGCAGCGTAAATAGAAAGAAATTTTTCTGTTGTATATTCAATACCCGCACATTGCCTTAAAAATCCTCGGTGACCATAAATAACTTCGTGAGGAATAACGCCTTCTTTAATTAACTTTCTTTCACCATACACATCTTTTAAAACCAAATTTAATAGCTCAGCTCGCTGTTGAATTCCAGCGCTAACGGTCTGCCATTCATTTTGGTGCAATAAATAAGGTATTACATTCAAATTCCATGGTCTGTGCAATCCTTTAGGATCATTATAAACGTTATAAGTAACCCCATTTTCAGACAAAAGCCAATCGATATCTTTTTGACGCGCTACTAAAGAAGTTTCTCCAAGAAGTTCGAATTCTGAAAGAAGTTTTTGCCAATAAGGCTTAATTTGTTGGTTTTTAGTGAACATTTCATCATACCCCTTATTGGTATGATACTTTCTTAACCAGCTTGTACTTGTTGTTGGCATTTAATGTTATTATTTTTTTCTTAAATCTAATACATGCGGATATTCTGGATTTACAGGAATCTCCTTATAATCAAAGGTATTCGACGCAGCCTTAGATTCCACTGATCTACCTACAAAATTTGTTGTAGCGACAGTTTCTTTCGGTATAACTTCTCCCTGCGTATGACCAAAATCCCAAAATCTATTGATTCTTCTCGATTCTGCTTCATAACTATTTACTGGATAGGTATCATAAGATCTTCCACCAGGATGCGCCACAAAATAAGTACAACCACCAATAGATTTTTTATTCCAATCATCTACAACATCAAAAACTAAAGGAGTATCTACCCCGAGAGTTGGATGCAATGCAGACCAAGGCTCCCAAGCTTTAAAACGCACTCCTGCTACGTATTCCCCTTTTGTTCCAGTACTGTTTAATTGAATTTTAACTCCATTACACGTAAGAGTATAACGTTCTTGCGTAAAATTATTAACTTTTATTTGTACCCTTTCTAGAGAAGAATCCACATAACGAGCGGTACCACCACTCGACATTTCTTCGCCTAAAACGTTCCAAGGTTCTATGGCCATTCTTAGTTCTATTTGCATAGCATTAATTTCTACAATCCCATATAGCGGAAAACGAAATTCAAAAAATGGATCGAACCAATCTAATTTAAAAGGATATCCTGCATCATTTAATTGACCGACAATATCTTTAATATCCTCTTTAACGTAATGTTCTAGTAAAAATTTGTCATGAAGTTCGCTGCCCCAACGCACTAAATTGTGCTTGTAGGGTTTTTTCCAAAACCATGAAACCAATGTTCTCACCAGTAACATTTGCATTAGACTCATCTGCGCATGCGGCGGCATATCAAAAGCACGAAGTTCTAGAATCCCCAAACGACCAGAAGAAGAATCAGGAGAATATAATTTATCAATACAAAATTCTGCTCGGTGGGTATTTCCTGTAATATCGGTCAATAAATGTCTAAACAAACGATCTGTTAACCAAAAAGGAACTTCCTTATCTTCTGGAATCTGAGAAAAAGCAATCTCTAATTCATACAAATTTTCTAAACGTGCTTCGTCTACACGAGGCGCTTGACTCGTTGGACCAATAAAAGCACCCGAAAAAAGATATGATAATCCAGGATGATGTTGCCAGAACGTAAGTAAACTTCGCAACAATTGTGGATCTCGCAATAACGGACTGTCAGCAGGTGTAACACCTCCTAAAGTCACGTGATTACCTCCGCCTGTGCCTGTGTGTTTACCATCTAACATAAATTTCTCCGTACCCAATCGGCATTTTTTTGCTTCGGCATATAGTTTTAAAGTATTGTCGGTCAATTCTTGCCAATTTTTAGCTGGGTGCACATTCACTTCAATGACACCGGGATCGGGGGTAACTTTTAAAACTTCTAAACGATTATCGCGTGGCGGCTCGTAGCCCTCCATAATTATAGGAATTTTAAGTTCTTTTGCGGTAGCTTCAATACTAGCTACTAAATCAAGAAAATCTTCTGCACTATCTAAGGGAGGAAGAAATAGAAAAAGTTTATCTTCTCTTATTTCTGCACAAATCGCCGTACGAACAAAAGGTTGTTTTTTTGGTGATGTTGCTGCACTTTTAGTTTTGAGACGATTTTCTAAGTCTGCGCCATAACTTGGTAAGGGCATCTTTTCGCTAAACAATTCTGGCTCCGCAGTTGGTTCAGAGGGTATTAATGGTTCTTTAGGTAATGAACCTAGAGGAAGTCTTAGCCCTAAAGGAGAATTTCCAGGAGTTAAATACAGGTGTTTTCCGCGGAATTCCCA
>JANQTG010000179.1:20899-35815 GCA_030731855.1 Cellulophaga sp.
GCCCTAAAGGAGAATTTCCAGGAGTTAAATACAGGTGTTTTCCGCGGAATTCCCACGGATTTGTAATCCAGCGAGCTTCTTTTTTTACTAATGGAAAAACATGGCCTACCACCTTCCCTATTCCACCTTCTAAAACCTCGGCCAATTTCCGACGTAATGCCGAATCTTTTTTGGAATACTCTTTTGGCTCAACATCAATGGGTAATTTACCTTCTTCCCATAAAAAATAAAAAGCATCTTCATAAGCAGGAACGATAGTATCGGCTGTACAGCCTAAATTTTTAGCGAGTAATTTTAAAAAATCGATAGTACTATTTTCTGGAAGCTTGTAAGTATTTGAAAAAGAAGCTAGTAAATTAGTATCTTTCCAGATAGGCTCACCATCTTTACGCCAATGAATACCTATTAGCCAGCGCGGTAAAGGCTCGCCCGGGTACCATTTTCCTTGTGCATGATGCAAAATTCCTCCTGGTCCAAAAGTTTCGCGCAAGTTAACCGACAAAGTACTTGCCAATTTTCGTTTATGTTCGCCATCCGCAGCGGTGTTCCATTCGTCAGATTCCATATCATCAATAGAAACAAAAGTTGGTTCGCCACCCATGGTAAGGCGAACGTCATTTTGTTGTAATTCTTCTTCAACAACAAAACCTAAATTATAAATAGCATTCCATTGTTCTTCAGTATAAGGTTTTGTTACCCGAGGCGATTCGAAAATGCGTGTTACCGAATTATCAAATTCAAATTCGGTTTCACAAGGTTCGGTAAAACCACTTACTGGCGCAGCACTTTCAAAAGAAGGCGTGCACGCCAAAGGAATATGCCCTTCACCGGTTAAAAGACCTGAGGTAGCATCAAGCCCAATCCATCCTGCTCCTGGTAGATACACTTCGGCCCAAGCGTGTAAGTCCGTAAAATCTTCCTCGGGGCCTGATGGACCGTCGAGCGATTTTTCATCCGATTTTAATTGCACCAAATAACCCGATACAAAACGAGCTGCTAAACCTAAGTGACGCAAAGTTTGCACCAACAACCATGCAAAATCGCGACAAGAGCCTAATTTGTTTTCTAAGGTTTGTTCACAAGTTTGTACGCCTACTTCCATACGCACGGTATAGTTTAAGTATTCGTAAAATTTTTGATTGAGTCCCGTTAAAAAATCAATACTTCGTTGTGAGGTAAGGTCTATTTCTTTTACCCATTTTTTAAGTAAAGGCCCTTGCTCTGTAATTTCTAAATAAGGAAGTAATTCTTTCTTTAATTCATCAGAATATTTAAAGGGAAAATTTTCAACAGCATCTTCTACAAAAAAATCAAACGGATTTATAGTTTTTAAATCGGCTATAATCTCTACTTCTACAGACAAGATATCTGTTTTTTCAGGAAAAACAATTCGTGCTAAATAGTTTCCAAAAGGATCTTGCTGCCAATTAAAAAAATGGTTTTCAGGTTTTATTTTTATGGAGTAGGCTTCAATAGGTGTTCTGCTATGTGGGGCAGGACGCAACCTAAAAATATGGGGCGATAAACTTATTCTTCGGTCATATTTATAGACTGTTTTATGTGCAATGGTAACTTTTAATGCCATAAATAGATTTCTTTTAGATAGGCTTAATATAACTACTAAGATCCACAATAGCAACACATAAAAGGTATTTTAAATTAGTTTTTTATACCGAACATATAAACAGGTTTTGAAACTAAAAAACTAATTGATTAAAGGGTAAAATAATATTTTATTTTACAACACTATTTTCATTCTAATCTCTTACTGTGCATGGTCAAAATGAAAAAGATATTATAAATAGGTGTTTAAATAAACACGTTATATCAGAAAGTAAGTAATCTTAATGTACAAAACCGCTTGTAAAGCATTGATCTTCTGAGCAAAAATTGGCATAGATTTGCGTTGTAATTGGCTAAATGTAAACTCAATAAAAAAATTCAAGAAACAAGTGGATAATTATCCATATATTATCATAGAATTATACGATAATAAAAATGAGTAGTCATCAGCATTTAAAAATTAGATGCCGAATTTAACTGATCATATTGTAAGGAAGAAGGAATGTATATATTAAATGAATATTCAAAATTTGCTACTTATGATCATCGAGGTAAATAAAAAAAACCTATCAAACTTAAATTAGTATGATAGGTTTTTTTTGAATTAAGTAGTTTACAATATATAATCTGTACTCACAAAATTTGACAATTTCGCTTCCAACAATTGCTCAATAATTTCGGTATTTATTTCGTTATCTTTAAAGGCTACGAAGGTTCTAATCGAAAAAGAACGTAAGGCATCGTGCACACTTAAAGTTGCTTGGGCGGAATCTTTTCTACCCGTAAACGGATACACATCAGGACCTCTTTGACATGAACTGTTTAAATTTACGCGACATACTAAGTTTACCAAGGTATCGATTAATGGAGAAAGCGCATACACATCTTTGCCGAACAAACTCACTTGCTGTCCGTAGTTTGAAGCTGCCATATCATCTAGTGGTTCTTCAATATCTTTAAAAGAAACAACGGGAATCACTGGGCCAAATTGTTCTTCTTGATAAACCAACATATCTTTCGTTACAGGATACAAAACGGCAGGCCAAATATAATTATCAGAGTGTTCACCGCCTTTTTTATTTAAAACTTTAGCTCCTTTTTGTAAAGCATCATCTATTAAACTCTGAATATAAGCAGGCTTATCTGGTTCTGGTAAAGGCGTTAATTTTACACCAGCTTCCCAAGGATTTCCGAATTTTAATTCATCAACTTTTTTTGCAAAACGTTTATTGAATTCATTCTTAATATCCTCGTGAACATAAATTACTTTTAATGCCGTACAACGCTGTCCGTTAAAGGATAAAGTACCCGCAATACATTCATCAACAGCCAAATCTAAGTCCGCATCTGGTAAAATAATAGCAGGATTTTTAGCTTCTAAGCCTAAAACCAAGCGTAAACGGTTGCTTTTTGGGTGTTGATTTTGTAAAGCGTTGGCAGATTTACTATTGCCGATTAGTGCTAAAACATCGACCTTACCAGTTTTCATAATAGGTGCCGCTACTGCTCTACCCCTACCGAATAAAATATTTATTACTCCTTTCGGAAAACAAGATTGAAAGGCTTCTAGTAATGGCGTTATCAATAAAACTCCATGTTTTGCAGGTTTAAAAATAGCCGTGTTACCCATAATAATAGCGGGAATCAACAATGCAAAAGTTTCATTTAAAGGGTAATTATAAGGGCCTAAACACAAAACAACGCCAAGCGGACCTCTTTTTATATGCGCATAAACACCATCGTGCTTTTGGAATTTAGCGCTATCACGGTCTAACTGCTTATAATCTTCAATCGTATCGTTGATATAATCAACAGTTCGGTCGAACTCCTTTTGCGAATCGGGTAATGATTTTCCGATTTCCCACATTAATAAAGTTACAATTTCTTCGCGTTTGGTTTCCATCTTTTTCACAAAAGCAACCATACAAGCAATTCGGTCTTTTACGTGCATGGTAGGCCAAATACCCTGACCTCTTCCGTACGCCCTACTAGCGGCATCTAAGGCATCTAAAGCTTCTGGTTCGCCCATATCTGGAATACTGCCTAATAAGGTAGGTTCATATTTTTCTGTAGAAGATATGGTGGAAAAAACTTGAGTTGTTGGTCCAGTCCATTTTTTTAATTCGCCATCTACTAAATACGTTTTTTGATCTATGGTATTTTTAATTTGATAGAGTTCAGGAATTTTCATAGTTCTTTTTCGTTTTGATTTTTTTTTAACACAAGTTAATCAAATAATTTTTGCTTTTACCATGAATTCTTTTTTTCAAAAGAAATCAATAAAAGACAACTGGAAATTAGTTAACCGATGTAAAAAATTTCCAGTTGGGCATTTGACGTATAGAAAATGCTTTTATTAAAAAAATAATTTATCTTATACAATAGGTTTCATAGCTGTCATAGATGCTCTTAAACGTGCCCCAACAATTTCTACTGGGTGATTTCTTAAAGCTTTATTTACATGAATTAATTTAGCATTATCAATTCCGTTGCCTTTCCCATCTGCATATTTTTTACCGATGACATCGGTATCGATTTTTTTCATAAAATCGGTTAATAATGGTTTACAGGCATGGTCGAACAAATAGCAACCATATTCTGCTGTATCTGAAATTACACGATTCATTTCGAATAATTTTTTACGTGCAATAGTGTTCGCAATAAGTGGCGTTTCATGTAAAGACTCGTAATAAGCCGATTCTGCAATAATTCCAGACTCGGTCATCGCTTCAAAAGCTAGCTCTACGCCTGCTCTAACCATGGCCACCATTAAAACACCGTTGTCATAATATTCTTGCTCTGATATTTTATCATTTCCGGCAGCAGTTTTCTCAAAAGCCGTTTCACCAGTGGCAGCTCTCCAAGTCAATAAATTTTTATCATCGTTCGCCCAATCTTCCATCATCGTTTTAGAAAATTCACCTTCTATAATATCATCCATGTGCTTTTGAAAAAGTGGACGCATAATAGCCTTTAATTCTTCGGATAATTCAAATGCTTTTATTTTAGCGGGATTTGATAACCGATCCATCATATGGGTAATTCCACCATATTTTAAACCTTCGGTAACGGTTTCCCAACCATATTGAATTAATTTTGAAGCATATCCGGCGTCAATTCCCTTTTCTACCATCTTATTAAAACAAAGAATAGAACCTGTTTGAAGCAAACCACAAAGTATAGTTTGTTCTCCCATTAAGTCGGACTTTACTTCCGCCACGAAAGAAGATTCTAATACGCCTGCTTTATCACCACCCGTTGCTACTGCGTATGCTTTTGCTTGTGCAAAACCCTTTTGTTGAGGATCATTATCTGGGTGTACAGCAATTAAAGTAGGTACCCCAAAACCTCTTTTATATTCTTCGCGAACCTCAGAACCTGGGCATTTTGGCGCTACCATAATGACCGTTAAATCTTCTCGAATTTTTGTGCCTTCTTCTACAATATTAAATCCGTGTGAATACGACAAGGTTGCTCCTTTTTTCATCAAAGGCATAATCGCTTTTACAACACTCGTATGTTGTTTATCTGGCGTTAAATTAATCACTAAATCAGCATTCGGAATTAACGCTTCGTAGGTATCTACTGTAAATCCGTTTTCTTTAGCATTTTTATACGATTGTCTTTGTTCTTTAATTGCTGCTTCGCGTAGGGTGTACGAAATATCTAAACCAGAATCGCGCATGTTTAAACCCTGATTTAAGCCTTGTGCGCCACAACCAACAATAACAATCTTTTTGCCTTTTAACACCGCTACACCATCGGTAAACTCACTAGTTTCCATGAACCTACATTGTCCTAATTGGGTTAATTTTTCACGTAATGATAGTGTGTTGAAATAATTTGCCATTTTCTAAACTCGTTTATTATAAAATTGATTACTATTTATTTTTTAAATGCTGCTAATATGGATGATATCGGCATTTCTGATTTTGTTACTGCTATGCGTCCTGAACGGACGAATTGCATGATTCCGAATGGTAATAATTGTTGGTACATATCGTCTATTTCATGTTTTCTGCCCGTTTTAGCCAGTACAAAAAATTCTCTTGAAACGGTAACAATCGTTGCATTGCAGTCTTTAATGATATTTTGAATTTGACGTTCATCAAACAAAAGGTTAGAAGCTATTTTAAACAAAACCGATTCTTGGTAAATGGTATCATCGTCTTCATGATAATAGGCTTTAATTACCTCAATTTGTTTTTCAATCTGCCCTACAACCTTACGTGCCAATTCCTCTTCCATAAAAACAACGACCGTAAATTTGGAAACGTCTTGAATTTCAGATTTTGATACATTTAAGCTTTCAATATTGATATGTCTTTTTAAAAATATTCCTGAAATTCTATTTAATAAACCAACATTATTCTCTGAATATATTGATATGGTAAACCACTTTTTTTCCATAGTACTACTTAAATCTTACTATTTTAGTCTGATATCTGAAACCGATGCTCCTGTTGGAATCATTGGAAAAACATTATCTTCTTTTTCTACTTTTACTTCTAAAAAGTACGGCTTTTTTGATGCCATCATTTCTTGAACGGTCGTTTTTAAATCTTTACGCTCACTCACGCGTTTCGCTTCAATATGATACCCTTCGGCAATCTTTACAAAGTCTGGATTCACCATTACCGTAGAGGCATATCTGCTTTCAAAAAACAATTCTTGCCATTGGCGTACCATTCCTAAATGGTCATTATTTAGTACCACGATTTTTACGGCAAGGTTGTGCTGGAAAATCACACCTAATTCTTGAATCGTCATTTGGTAGCCGCCATCACCAATAATTGCCACCACTTCACGATCCATAGCGCCCATTTTAGCGCCAATTGCTGCTGGTAAGGCAAAACCCATTGTTCCTAAACCACCAGAGGTAACATTACTTTTAGTCTGGTTGAATTTTGCATAACGACACGCCACCATTTGGTGCTGGCCAACATCAGTAACAATAATCGCACTGTTATTAGAAGCTATATTGATCTCTTTAATTACTTCGGCCATCGTTAATCCGTCTTTCGTTGGATTCAATTCTTCTTTAATGACTTCATTAAATTCAATTTCATATTTCTTTTTGAACTCGTTGTGCCAAGCTTCGTGAGAGTTTTCTTTTATTTTTGGTAATAATAATTGTAAAGTTTCTTTTGCATTCCCTAATACAGTAACATCAGCTTTCACATTTTTATTAACTTCTGCTGGATCAATCTCAAAGTGAATCACTTTTGCTTGTTTGGCGTACGTATCTAAACTACCTGTAACTCGGTCATCAAAACGCATTCCGATAGCGATTAATAAATCGCATTCATTGGTTAACACATTAGGGCCATAATTTCCATGCATCCCAACCATACCTACATTTAAAGGATGATCTGTATCCATAGCCGATAAACCCAATATTGTCCAAGCGGCCGGGATTCCTGCTTTTTCGACAAGTGTTTTAAGTTCCTTTTCTGCTTGCCCTAAAATAACCCCTTGCCCATAGACGATAAAAGGCTTTTTGGCGCAATTAATTAATTCCGCTGCTGCTTCAATTTTAGATATATCTGGTTTAGGTACCGGATTATAACTGCGGACCCCTGTACATTTTTCATACGAAAACTCAAAAGTATCAAACTGAGCATCTTTAGTAATATCAATTAAAACAGGACCAGGTCTGCCTGATCTAGCAATATAAAATGCCTTTGCTAAAATTGTTGGGATCTCCGACGCTTTTGTAATTTGATAGTTCCACTTAGTAACAGGTGTTGAAATTCCGACAATATCTGTTTCCTGAAAAGCATCAGAACCTAATAAATGACTCCCTACTTGACCTGTAATACAAACCATTGGAGTAGAATCAATCTGAGCATCAGCCAAACCAGTCACTAAATTTGTAGCGCCAGGACCTGAGGTTGCAATAGCAACACCTACCCTACCTGAAACACGTGCATAGCCTTGCGCAGCATGAGTTGCACCTTGTTCGTGACGGGTTAAAATATGTGTTAGCTTATCTTGAAATTTATATAATTCATCATACACAGGCATAATGGCACCACCAGGATAACCATAAATTAAATCGACACCTTCCGCTAACAAACAATGAATAATTGCCTCAGCACCAGATATTTTTAACCCTGTAGTTGATGGTGTTTGTTTTTTCTTTTCTTTTATTGTTTCCATAGTCCTCCCCCGAACCCCCTCCAAAGGAGGGGGAGTTTACAGGTCGTTTTTTATTACTATTTATACTTTTTGATACAGATTTCCGTTTTCACGGAAATGAAAATATTTTTAGAATTCGTCTGTAACGCAACCCTGTGAGGCAGAAGAAACAGAACGTGCGTATTTGTATAATACGCCTTTTTTAAATTTTAATTCTGGCTGTACCCATAATGCTTTACGTTTTGCTAATTCTTCGTCAGAAACTTCTAAGTTAATGGAGTTGGTTTCAGCATCAATGGTAATAATATCACCATCATTGACTAAGGCTATTGTGCCGCCATCTTGCGCTTCTGGAGAAATATGTCCGACTACAAAACCGTGAGTTCCACCTGAGAATCTACCATCGGTAATAAGCGCTACTTCCTTACCTAAACCTGCACCCATAATAGCGGAGGTTGGTTTTAGCATTTCGGGCATTCCAGGACCACCTTTTGGGCCTTCGTATCGAATCACTACTACGTCGCCTTTTTTTACCTTACCGTCACGAATCCCATCATTAGCATCATATTCACCATTAAAAACTCTTGCCGTACCTTTAAAAACTAAACCTTCTTTCCCTGTTATTTTAGCAACAGAACCGTTTTCTGCTAAATTACCATATAACATTCTTAAATGTCCGGTTGCTTTTATAGGATTTTCTAAAGGCTTAATAACTTGTTGTCCTTCTTGTAAATCAGGAACGTCCGCTAAGTTTTCGGCTAAAGTTTTACCAGTAACTGTTAAACAATCGCCATGTAATATGCCGTTTTTTAATAAATATTTTAAAACGGCAGGGATTCCTCCAATAGCGTGAACATCTTCCATTAAGTATTTACCACTCGGTTTTAAATCGGCTAAAAACGGTGTAGTATCGCTTATGTGTTGAAAATCTTGTAAGGTAAATTCAATATCTGCAGCTCTCGCAATCGCTAAAAAGTGAAGCACCGCATTGGTAGAACCACCCATAACAGTAATAAGTCGAACCGCATTTTCTATCGATTTTCTAGTAACAATATCTAAGGGTTTAATGTCATGTTTTAATAAATGAAACATGCTTTTACCGGCTTCAATACATTCTTCTTCTTTGTTTTTACTGATGGCTGGGTTTGATGAATTATACGGTAATGCCATCCCTAATGCCTCAATAGCAGAAGCCATGGTATTTGCTGTGTACATACCGCCACAAGCACCAGCACCGGGAATTGATTTTTTGATGATGCATTGAAATTCTTCTTCTTCCATAGTACCAGCAACTTTCTCGCCCCAAGCTTCAAACGCAGAAACAACATCTAATTTTTTATCATTATGACAACCAGAAGCAATAGTACCACCATACACCAAAATAGAAGGTCTGTTTAAACGAATCATCGCCATTAGTGCACCCGGCATGTTTTTGTCACAACCTACAACGGTTACTAAACCGTCATAAGACATTGCTTGTACTACCGTTTCCATAGAATCTGCAATCACATCGCGAGAAGGTAATGAAAAACGCATCCCAGGGGTTCCCATCGATATTCCGTCACTTACGCCAATCGTATTAAAAATTAAACCTACAGAGGCTTCAGAATTAATCCCTTGCTTCACCAATTTCGCTAAATCATTCAAATGCATATTACAAGGATTTCCCTCGTATCCAGTACTGGCAACACCTACCAAAGGCTTTTCAAAATCTTCATCTTTAAAACCTATTCCATATAACATTGCTTTGGCAGCAGGTTGTGTTGGATCTTGCGTAACGTTTTTACTAAATTTATTTAATTCCATTAAAGTATATGCTTCTGTATTAATGTTCTCTTGATTATTATCTACACTTTCAAAGGTAATTGATTATAAATCACTAATTTTTTAACAAAAGGTGCTAGTCCAAATCCAATTTTAAGTATATTGATGTAAGTATTTGTTTTTTAAATAGATAAGCCTGTCATTTGTACCATATTCAATTAAAAATAGTGAGATAGTAGGATGGTAATTAGTGAACTAGTAGTTAGTAATTAGTGGTTAGTAAAATTATTTTTTAACCGCTGCAAATCATTATAAATAATAAATATCAAATTCTCCACATTTATGCATGAATAATCTCTCTGTGCGACTTGGAGGAAGCTCCGTGTAACTCTGTAGAATAAATTATGTCCAAATGATAACGCAAAGTTTGACAAAGAAAAATTAGATTCACAGAAAATTGACGTTCAAATAATTACTCTTCCCGAACAACATAGCCCTTAACAAATTTCGTAATTCAAAATAAGCTAATAAATTTTAAAACTAAATTGGAGTTAATTAATTATCGCTTAAAGCGCAAGAATATAAATTGCTTTAATTAAATTTGATTCATGGAGCAATTACTAGCACAACACCGTACTTTTTTTGAATCTCAAAAAACAAAAGAAGTCGATTTTAGGAAAAAATATCTGAAAAAATTATTAGCTGAAATTATACTTCAGGAAGATGCGATTTGCGATGCCTTATATGCGGATTTTAAGAAACCTAAGTTTGAAACATTAGCTGCAGAAACGCAGTTTGTGATGGCGGAATTAAAAAGCGCTATTCGAAAATTGAATACTTGGGCTAAACCAAAAAGAGTATCTGGCACTTTGTTAAATTGGCCTTCTTCTGATTATATGTATAAAGAGCCCTATGGCACTGTTTTGATTATTGCGCCTTGGAATTATCCATTTCAATTAGCGATTGCCCCATTAATCGGTGCGATTGCAGCAGGAAATACTGCGTTCATTAAACCTTCGGAAATTACACCAAACACTGCTAAAATTGTTAGTGAAATTATCGCAAAGGTATTTCCAGTAGGGTATGTAACCGTTGTTGAAGGTGGTGTTGAAACCTCGCAAGAATTATTAGCTCAGCAATGGGATTATATATTTTTCACAGGAAGCACAAAAGTCGGACAAATTGTTTACGAAAGTGCAGCAAAGCATTTAACCCCAGTTACTTTAGAATTAGGAGGTAAAAACCCTACTATTGTAGATGAAACTGCCAACATTGACATTGCGGCAAAGCGGATTGTTTGGGGTAAATTTTTAAATGCCGGTCAAACCTGTATTGCGACCGATTATATTTTGGTACACAAATCGGTGAAAAATGAACTTATTGAAGCTTTAAAAAAAGCGATTACCCAATTTTATGGTGAAAATATTGAAGTTTCTGCTGATTATGCCAGAACGGTTAGTAAAAATCACTATCAAGGTTTAGTTGAAATGTTATCAGGTGAAACCATCTTATTTGGTGGTGAAAAGAATGATGCGGACAACTATTTAGCACCTACTCTAGTGGACGAACCAAAGCTTGATAGTGCATTGATGAAAGGTGAAATATTTGGACCAATACTTCCAATAATTAGCTATAAAAATGAAGAAGAAATTCATAATTACATTAAGAATTACGGGAAGCCTTTAGCGACCTATATTTTTAGTAAAAACAAAGATTTTCAAAATAAAATATTAAAAAAGTATAGTTTTGGTGGTGGTGCTATTAATGATACCATTATTCATATTACCAATAAAAGACTCCCTTTCGGAGGTGTTGGGCCTAGTGGCATTGGCGCCTATCACGGAAAAACGTCGTTCGACTTATTTTCTCACACTAAAGCCATCGTTAAAAAAGTAACTTGGTTAGACATTCCATTGCGCTACCCGCCGTATACCTTACCCCTAAAATACGCTAAGAAGATTAAGAATTTGTTTTGATTGGGTATTGGGTAAAAAAGTTTCAAGTTCAAACAGTTTAAGGTTTAAAGTTTTGTTGATGAAAGCGTTGTGTTTGGTTAGTTATTGAATTATAAATAAAAATATGATTTTATTAGAAAAAAATTAGTAAAACTGTCCGCTCGTCTAGAGGGTTTGTATTAAATTTTGGTATTGAACTTTTGTCTTTCTACTTTAGACTTTAGACATTCAACAAAAAAATTAAATCAATTTAAACTTAATGGTATCACCAGCTTTTTTCTGTGCTAAAATAGAAATTGCTTTATCGGTGAGTTGTAAAATTCTTGGATAGCCACCAGTTGTTTGTCCGTCTTTCATTAAGATAATTAATTTTCCAGATGGTGTAAATTGTACAGTTCCCGGTAAGGTTGCCGAAGTTAGCATAGAAACTTTATGTCCAGAAAGTTCTTCATTTAACTGATACGCCATGCGATTATTCTCGTTGGCTACAGTAAACTCTTTAAAGAATAAATATTCTAACTGTTTATCTGATAACAACATAAATTCTGGTCCTTTTCCGACTTGTAATATATTTTCGTCTAAAAGGTCATCAACCTTCATTTCTGACAATTTAGGTTTAAAAGTATCCGTTTTTTCGTAAGGTATCAGCGCCCTGTCTTTTATAATCCCTTTAGGATTTATAGATGGATAATACGATCTACTATTTAAAACTTTATCTGATTTGAAGCCACCTTTAATCGCTAGATAGCCTCTAAAACCTTTTTTTAATCTTCCGTAGGATAAAATATCCCCAGCCTTTATTTTAATAACAGTAAAACCGTCAATCGGTTCATTATTTAAAGTTATAGAAAATTCTGCTCCGCCGAGGGTAATAAAAGTATCTTCTTCAAATTCTAAAGTTGGCCCTGTCATGGTTATTTCTAAAACGGCAGCATCTTCTTTATTTTCAAGAAGGGCATTTAATTTAGAAACGGTTTCCATATCCATAATTCCAGAAATAGGCACGCCTTTATCTCTAAGACCAAACCTACCTGTATCTTGAATAGTGGTGTAAAAACCCGATTTTAATACTTTAAGCATCGATTTTAATTTTTTCCATTTGATAAATTCCTACTTCTGCTTCAATTTTATGCAAATCATATTCCGCTTTTGAGATGGCGTAGAATTGCACTTTATCTCCTACTTTTACCAAACAAGGCGTTTCTTTTTTAGGATCAAAAATAGGGACAGAACAGTGCCCTAAAATATTCCATCCGCCAGGGGATTCTTCTGGATAAACCCCTGTTTGTTTTCCTGCTAATCCAACAGCACCTTTTAATACTTTTAAACGTGGCGTTGCCCTTCTCGGTATTTCCAACTCTTTAGGTAAACCGCCTAAATACATAAAGCCTGGCAAAAAACCAATACCGTAAACGGTATACACATGGGTTGTATGTTTTTTTATAAGTTCAGCTACTGTTATCTTTAAAGTATAAGCTACTTCCTCTAAATCAATCCCAAAAACACTGTCATAACAAACCGGAAAGCGCCACAAATAATTTTGCACACCTACGGTATCTTTTTTTTCGGCATACCAAATTTCTAATTGTTCTTTAAAAGTATCGAAATCAATAGTGTCATACCGAAGTACAAGTGTGAGCGAATTGTATGCAGGCACCAATTCCCAATTACCTTCTTTTAAACAATTTTCTCTTAAATGTGCTATAAAGGCTAAAATATCATTAAGAATTGCCTCTTCTACTTTTTCGGGCCATTCAATTAAAACCGCATGCACACCAAAGGGTCTTATAGACAGGGAATATTTTTTCATGATTTGATGCTAATTTGATGACTTGAAACTTTACTATGAAGATACGCTAAAATTTCAAAAGCAGCATCAGAATCGCCATGAATACAAAATGTTTTTGCTTCAATTTTTACCAATTCGTTTGTTATAGTTTTAAGCTGATTATTTTTTACAATCCGCAAAAGTTGTTCCATTATTTCTGTTGGATTTTCGAGCATCGCATTATTTTGCTGACGAGAAACTAAACTCAAATCTGCATTATAATTACGATCTAAAAAAGCTTCGTAAACAATCGAAAATCCTTCTTTTGATGCTTCTTGGGCTATAACGGAACCATAAGGTACATATAGCTTTGCTCCATTTTTATACTCTAAAATCGCTTTTAGAAATACCTGTGCAATATCTGCATTTTTTGCAATATCATTATACAAAGCGCCATGTGGTTTTATATGATGTAGCCATGCTTTTTCATGATCACAAACGGATTTAAAAAAAGAAATCTGACTTTGAATACTTTTTATTAAAGTTGATGGGGTGATTTGCATTGAATCCCTTCCAAAATTTTCTTTATCGGGATATGAAGGATGTACGCCAATTTTTACCTCATATTTTATTGCTAGTTTAATGGTATTTCGCATTGACTGTTCATCACCTGCATGACCACCACAGGCAATATTACAAGAAGAAACTAAAGGTAATAATTGGGCTTCATTGCCAACACCTTCGCCTACATCGGCATTAATATCAATAGCATAGTTACGCATATCCAAAAACAGTTAAGATGGTTTTTATAGCTAAAATTAAGGTGATGATAATAATTAAAATCCCTATTATATTTTGAAATAGATTGTTTTTATAATTTCCTAAAACTGATTTCTGATTGACTACCCAAACCAAAAAAATAGCGATTATGGGGAGTAGAATTCCGTTTGCAATTTGGGCAAATTTTATAATTTCAATAGGTTTTATTCCGAAAGAAAGGAAAAAAACACCCAAACAGATGATTAGCATCCAGACCGACTTAAAGCGCCAGTCAGTCAACTTTGCTTTCCAACCAAAACAGCTATTCACCACATAAGCAGCCGCCAATGGCGCCGTAATCGCTGAAGTAATTCCTGCTGCGAAAAGTCCGATTCCGATACAATACTTGGCAGCACTGCCATACAAAGGCTCTAAACCCATGGCTAAATCGATTACATTCGTAATATTTTTATTAGGAATCGTAGTTGCGACAATCATAATCGCCATAGAAACTAGTCCGCCTAAAGCAATAGAAATAATTGTATCCCAACGTGCAGGTTTTAAATCATTTTTTGTCCATTTTTCACTTACCAAAGAAGCGTGTAAAAACAAGTTATAAGGAACCACTGTTGTGCCCACTAGGGCAATTATCGTTAAAAGACCTTCTTCAGGAACTGACGGCACAAACAAGCCACTTAATACCGCAGATATATCTGGTTTGGTAATTAGTGCCGTTATTAAAAATGATAAACTCATTAAAATAACCAAAGAAACTAGGGCTTTTTCAAGCACTTTATAATTTCCGAAATACAATAAGCTAAAAGCAATAAATCCGATAATAAAAGGATAGAAATTCGTGTACTCAGTTCCGAAAATAGCTTCTAAACCTAAGGTAGCGCCACCAATATTTCCACCTTCATAAGCGGCATTGCCAATAACAATAGCGCTTAGAATCATAGTAATAAC
>JANQTG010000179.1:35915-39177 GCA_030731855.1 Cellulophaga sp.
AATTTACCATCCGATCTATCGGAAACTTCGCCCGGTTTCAAACTGTATTCGGGATCTGTTAATTCAGGTAAAAAAGCATCAAACCAAATCTTAAATTCGTCTAGTGAATACAGGCTTCTCATTAAATTAGCTTCTTCTAAACAAGGCGATAAAAAATCGAATCCACTTGGTTCCCAATCTAACGGACAATTTGCATCAGAAGCATAAAACCGAAGTGCATTTGTTTTAATCACTTCTTTGAATGCTATATTCTTTAAAGTTTCGGCATAATCTAAAGCCATACGCAAACCAAATGCCGTATTACTATGTTCTCCAACACGAATGGGATAATTTAATTTGGGTAAAAAAATACGATACGCTTCTACAATATAATCCGTAAGCGGTTGTAAATTAGTTTCTAAATCTCGCGCTAAAGGATCATCCCAAGTATGGATTTCTTGAGCTAATTTTAGAATCCATGCCCAACCATAGGTGCGCTCAAAAGTACTATTGCCTTCCATTTTAAAATAAGCCACCTCTTGTAAAATATTTTCTTTAGAAATGTTCTTAATTAGCTTTTGTCGGATACTAGCTGCATCACGCAAACTAGGAAATTGTTTTAATAAAGACACGAGCGACCAATGCCCGTGAACCGATGAATGCCAATCGTAGCACCCATAAAAAGCTGGGTGTAATTCTTTTGGTGACCCAATATGAGTAGAATCATTGAGCGACTGGTTTAATTTGTTCGGATATGCTATTTGCATGCATTCTAATGGTAGACTCGCTAATCTATTTGCTTCTTTAAACGATAATTCGGGCACTACAGTGGAAATTTTAGAGATACTTTGCTTCTCTTCTTTCTGTTTGCAATTCCAAAGAAAAAAAACCAATAGTACAATTGTGATCTGTTTCGACATATAAAACTTGATTTGTAGGTAAATATAAAGAGAACTTATGAAAACGATTGAAATCTTAGAAATAAAAAATTGAAACTAAAAACTTCCGATAAACGGTATTTGGAAGTGTCATTCATCTAAAAAAATGTATTACGTCTAAAACTTTAAAGCTTCATATAATAATCTTAAAAAGTTACGGTTATAATAATCCCAAATACCTACTTAACCTACTTATGAAATGTTTAGAATGTAAGAAAGAACTAAGCTATATTGATCATAAAAATGCGTTTGATACCTACGGAGTTGAACTCTGCAAACCGCATAAAGTGAGAATAGACAAATTAGTATCTTCGAAAAATACGCCTATTGAAGCGGTACAATTGTATTATGGCTTAAAAGCAATCGGAATTACTTCGATGCTCGAGTGGTGGGATGGAAAAAAATCGGTCGATTTAGCCATTTCACGAGTAAAACTCAATATAGAGATCGATACCGATTATACCACTATAACCCACGAACAAGCGATATTGGATTTAGAAGAAGCCATGCATTCTTTTAAAAACGGCTTTACCACTATTCGTATTCCACATGTGGTGATAAAATATTATTTAAAGGAAACCGTAAAAAATATTGAGGCTATTGTAGAAGGGCTTAAAGAGGATATAAAGACTATTTAGTTGATCGTTGATGGTTGTCCGTTTTTCGTTGATGGTTGATGGTTGTCCGTTGCTCGTTAATCGTTAATGGCTACTGTTTAATAGGATTGGTTAATGAATTTTAAATCATCTTTTTTTTTAGCTTTATATTGCGTCTAGTTAAAGTGAGAGAATCGATTGACAAAACCCTTGCCGCTTTACTTTTAATATTTTCTAAAAAATCGCGGATTGCGAATCCGCGTGATCAGATATTTAATTTTAACAGCTAAATAAGGAATATCTAATTAGTTATACTTCAATGATTGTACAACCCCCTAGACCCCATTCAAAGGGGGGATTAATTTTATTAAGAATCAATCTTTTAGTTGTATTTTCCATTTTATACTTTTAATTTCCATTTCAACTTTCATTAATCAAGTGTTTGTTTTATATGATAAGTATTATGCTATAAACTTTTCACTATCAACCATCAACGAATAACCAACAACAATTTTCAATCACCCCAACCACCCCTCACGATCCAAACTACGATATTGAATAGCCTCGCTAATATGCACTCCAGTTACATCTTCAACTGCATCTAAATCGGCTATAGTTCTGGCAACTTTTAGAATACGGTCGTAGGCACGAGCTGAAAGATTTAACCGTTCCATAGCATTTTTTAACAAATCTTTTGAAGCATCATCCATTTTACAATACGTACGAATGTGTTTGGTATTCATTTGAGCATTGTAATGCACATTTTCCATTTCCTCGAACCGCTTGGTTTGTAGTTCACGCGCGGCGGTTACTCTTTTTCTAATGTCAACACTGCCCTCACCTTTTCGTTCTTCAGAAAGTTTTTCAAAAGGTACGGGCGTTACTTCAATATGAATATCAATACGATCTAATAATGGTCCTGAAATTTTACTTAAATAACGCTGCATTTCTGCCGGAGAAGAAGTTACAGGAGCGTCTGGATCATTAAAATAACCACCAGGACTAGGGTTCATACTAGCCACCAACATAAAACTACTTGGATAGGTAACCGTAAAACGGGCTCTTGAAATAGTGACTTCTCGATCTTCTAAAGGTTGACGCATAACTTCTAAAACGCCACGCTTAAATTCTGGTAATTCATCTAAAAATAAAACACCGTTGTGGGATAAGGATATTTCTCCGGGTTGCGGATACGCACCACCGCCCACTAAAGCGACATCTGAAATAGTGTGATGAGGACTTCGAAATGGGCGTTGATTCATTAAGCCCATATTTTTAATTTTACCAACCACACTATGAATTTTGGTAGTTTCTAAAGCTTCATGAAGCGTCATCGGTGGTAAAATAGAAGGTAAACGTTTGGCAAGCATGGTTTTACCAGCACCTGGTGGACCGATTAATATAATATTATGTCCGCCCGCAGCTGCAATTTCCATACAGCGCTTTATACTTTCTTGACCCTTTACATCAGAAAAATCGAACTCAGGGAAATCGAGGGTTTTATAGAATTCTGCTCTTGTGTCAATTATGGTTTGCTCTAAAGGTGTTTCTTTATCAAAAAAATTAATAACTTGTTCTATATTTTTAATCCCATAGACTTCTAAACCGCTTACAATGGCCGCTTCGCGTGCATTTTCCTCAGGAAGTATAAAACCAGTAAAACCTTCTTCTTTGGCTTTTATGGCAATGGGGAGAGCTCCTTTTATGGGTTGTAAACTACCATCGAGTGATAATTCTCCCATAATAATA
>JANQTG010000180.1 GCA_030731855.1 Cellulophaga sp.
GCAATAACTTTTGAAGGTGATACTTCCCAATGTTTTACATAATCGAATTCGGTTTTTATGTATTGAGAATAAGGAACACTAAAAACTAATTGGTTTCCACTTTCGTCTTTATTAAAAGGTATGAAATTTGATATTAACGAAAGAAAATTACCAGCACTTTCTACCTTGAATTTAAATTGATGAAAACTATTATCTGTTAAACTGGTTTTATTAGTTTTTGTAAAGGTATAGTTTGATGCAAATATTAAGTTATTCTGACTTAAACGCTCTCTTCTTTCTTCAATGCTTCTAACTTCTTCAAAATCTACAGAAGTTGAGGTAACATCTCCAGATAAAATTGTTTCTGTAAAACCAGTAGTGCCCTTCGGAATGCTTAATCTGATGGTGCCATCATTGTCAGGATCTTCATATAAGTCTGATAAATCTGCATTATTTAAATAAATATCTTGTCTGGCAATGGCATTTAAACGATTAAAACTATTTCTATACACATTAAAAAAGCGATCAATATTAACGTTTTTTACGTATTGAATATTTAGTAATTCAATAGTGTGCTTTGTTTCTGTTTTTGGTGTCCAATTATAGCCCAAGATACTATTAAAGGTTTGTTTATCTAGTCCTATGTTTTGCTGAAAGCTTGTTCCCAAGGATAACCGAGTCTGCGGAACCATATAATAGGGTATAATCTTTTTTGTGTTTACAAAAGGAAACCAAAATCTTGGAAAGTCTAAATTTATATCACCACCATATTCTTGCACGTTAAAAAAACGATCATCTTGGATGGTAGCGTCTCTTGACGCTCCTAAACTAGCTCTTGCAGAGATACTCAGGTTTTCTGCGCCTCCAAAAACATTTCGAATACTTAAACCTGGTGTAAAAGAAATTCCTGCGAATTGTATGATAGAATGTGTAATATCTGTCTCAAAATTAAATGAATATTTGTCTCTTGCTGCTAAATAAATATTCGATTCAAGGGTATTGTTGAGAGTATCGGGTATAATTTCAATATTCGGATATTTAAAATTATTTAAATTACTTATTTGGCGATAGGTTCTGAGCCTATTCAGATCTCTATAAATACTATCTTTTTCTAAAAAAATTGCATCAGTAAGCGCCTTTGGTTTATATTTTAATTTTTCTTTATAGAAAATAGTATACCCATTATAAACAACAGAATCTAAGGGCGTGTTAATGTCGGCATATAAATGGTCGGCATAGATGTTTACTTTGTTAAAGGTGTATACCTTATATTCTAATTTTGTAGTATCACCTCTTTTTTTAAGATTATTTATATTCAATTCTACATTTAACTTCTGATCATTAGCAACAAGGGCTGTATCAGAAATAATATTATAAAATATAGAACTTTCTTGAAAATTATAAATACCATTATTCCTAAATAGGTCGGTCAAACGCTCTCTTTCATTAGTTAAGTTATTCAAGTCGAATTGCGATTTAGGCGCAATAAAAGAGTTATTTATAGTTTTTTTATAAATAGAATCTATAGCAGGCGAAGCGATTTTACGAAACGTAGAATCAATAATAAAAGCTTGGCCTAAATCAATGTCGTAGGTTATCGTTGCTCTTTGCTTTTTATTGGTGCTGTCTATCTTATAACTACCTCTAGCGTTAAAGTAACCACGATTGCCATAATAAGCTTTCACTCTATCAATAGATTTTCTTGTTTTTGAAGTGTCTATAATAACAGGTGCTTGGCCTGTTTTTTTAAGCCAATTATTAAGGCCTTTTGCAAAAAAAGATTCCCCTAAACTATCTAATTGTTTTTGAGAGATAAGTTTACGTAAACGATTTTCTCTTTTTGGGTTTTTGTATAACCAGGCTTGGTAGGTAGAATCTGGATTTTCTTTGGCAAGGTTATAAATATTTAAGCCAAGCGGATACCCTAATAATGTGCTGTTCGGTTTTTGACTGATTAAACTTTTTACATTCTCGTCAGTTACTTTTTCTCCACTTGCATTTATATTATTTTTGACTAATAGTAACTCATCATCTTCAACTCTTTTAAGAGTATTACAAGAGTTGATGATTAAACCTAAGAATAATAAGACTATTTTTACAGTGTTTTTTTTCAAACTAAATGATTCTCTAAAAGTCAAAAATACATTATTTGTATGGTTGGTAAAAGCCAAATAAAATTTATAAAAAGTCTACAACAAAAAAAATTCAGAAATGAACATCAATTGTTTGTGGTAGAAGGTAAAAAAACGGTTCAAGAGCTAATAGATGCTGGTATTGAAACTTATAATATTTACAGTACAGATCTAAGTTTTGCTGAAAATCAAAAATACCCAGTAATACATATTAAGGCTATAGATTTAAAACAAATCAGCAATTTAGCTACACCTAATGGCTATTTAGGGGTGTTTAAAATTCCGAAAGCAAAAAAAATAGCTGTAGAAGATTGGGTTTTGGCACTCGATACCATAAACGATCCTGGAAATTTAGGGACTATTATTAGGTTATGCGATTGGTTCGGAATCAAACATATTGTATGTGCAAATAATACGGTAGATTGCTACAATCCTAAAGTTTTACAAGCAACAATGGGTTCTATTGCAAGAGTACAACTTACTTATACGGATTTAGTTGATTTTTTAAAAACTACTGAAATCCCAATTTATGGTGCCTTTATGGATGGAACGCCCGTTCAAAAAACGAATTTCTCTAAAAAAGGAATTTTAGTAATGGGAAATGAAGCAAATGGTATTTCTGAGGCTATTGCAGCATTAATAACCGAGAAAGTTAGCATTCATCAATTTGGGGAAAATACTGCCGAAAGTTTAAATGTAGCAACGGCTACAGCTATTTTGTTACACGAAATTAGGCGGTAGATTTTTTTGAGTTTAGGAGTTTAGGGAAAAGTTTATAAGTTTAAAAAAATTTAGAAGTTTAAATAGGTTGTGTTGTATAAAAATTTCAGCTTTCTAACCACTAACCACTAAC
>JANQTG010000181.1 GCA_030731855.1 Cellulophaga sp.
AGGCGGCTTCATCCCATTGCATAGTAGGATTATCAAGCAAAGGTAAAATACTTTTACCTTCTACATTAAGAGTTTTAAAGTTACATAATGCTGCCAGCGTAGGAAATAAATCTATATTTTCTATGAGCGCATCTGAGGTGACATTGGTTTTTCTGTTTACAAAATTCGTTTCACGACTTACAATAAAAGGTACGTTTACATCCATTTCAAAATTACTATGTTTACACCAAGTACCGAATTCTCCTAATTTATACCCATGATCGCTTATTAAAATTACAGTTGTGTTTTTGCGCAAATCTAATCGAGCTAATTCGTTCATGACCTTACCCATTTGAGCATCCATATAACTAACGCTCGCATAATAGCCATGAATTAAATTTTTTGAAGTTTCGTCATCCAACAAACCTTCCTCTGGAATACCATGATACGCACGTAATTCGCCCCATTTAGGCAATGCTAAAGTATATACACCTTTGGGTTCTTCTTTAAGCGGTACCTGAAATTCGTCTTTATCGTATAAATCCCAGTACTTTTTTGGAGCATTAAAAGGTAAATGTGGCTTCGTTAAACCAACCACCATCATAAACTTCTCGTTCTTTATTTTTTGGAGTATTTCAATGGCATTATTTACCGCTCTGCCGTCTTTATAGCCTTCATCGGTTACATCAGCATTTTCAAATGCAGGCCCGTTTGTTTTTTTACTCCCAGATTTTTTTAGGCTATCGATTAGTGTTAGATTTTCTGGTTTAACCCAAGAATTTGACTCTCTTGGAGCTAATATACTCCAGCTTTCCGCATCATCATTACCATGATGATATACTTTACCAACGCTCACCGTAGTATAGCCCTCATCTTTAAATAATTGAGGCAAGGTAAGCATCTCTTTATGAACAGATCGCAAGGGTGTAAACAAGGAATAAATACCAATAGTTTCTGGGCGTAAGCCTGTTAATATACTCATGCGTGAAGGGGCACATAGGGCTTGTTGGGCATACGCTTTTTGAAACTGTACACCATCTTTTGCTAGCGCATCAATATTTGGAGTTTTAATGATCTTATTGCCATAACTACCCAATTCGGGTCGTAAATCGTCCACTAAAAAAATCAAAATATTTGGCTGTTCTTGTGTGAATACGAAACTAGAATAAAGGAGTACTACTAAAAAACTTAAGTATAATTTCTGCATATGGTACGTTATTTTTGGTACATTAATTCGCTTCAGTAAAGATCATTTCTTTTTAAGCGCTATTAAAAATTTATAAGGTATAGCTTTCAGATTTTTTATTTATAAATCAGCAATTACTACCTCAACGGACTTGCTAGGTTTATAGCCAATACGATGAGCAACCGTGATTAGTTTTGAATCTTCATCACAAACAATTGGTTCTTTATATACCTCCCAATTTTTAGGAATTATCCCATCTTTACGAACCACTTTATAGCCAACAGAAGCACCTTGAGTTGCCGATATAACCTGTACTTTACCATCGAACAAAGTACTTACAGGTGCTAAGGTTTCGGGTTGACTTTCGTTACCTTGCCATAATTTAGTAATAAGTTCTGCTTCCGGTATGTTAGGCTCGTCACCAATAGTTGCCAACCAACGATCCATTTCAGTACTTAATTCCTTTAATTTTTCTTGATAATCAGGGTTGGCCGCTAAATTATTTAATTCAAAAGGATCAACCTCACAATCGTATAATTCTTCGGGCAACTTACTTTCTCGGAACCATTGTGCTTGAGCTTTGTTTAATTCACCACTTTCATGCAATCGTAACAACTCTTGCATAGTGGGTATTTGTTCCCGATAACTCACGGGTAAATAGTAGCCTTGGTCGGGTCTGTAGTTTCGAATATATTTGAATTTATCATCTCTAACAGCTCTGATTGCATCGGTAAAACCATCAAAACGGTCGGCAGCAGCATGGATATATTTACGTTCTTTTTGTGCTTTGTGTTTCCCTAAAAATGCCTGCCCTTGGATGTATTTTGGCGGTTCAACATCAATTAAGGAAAGTAATGTAGGCGCAAAATCAATAAAACTGATTAATTGTTCATCTTTTGTATTTGCTTTTTGCTTTTTAGGAAAACGCACCATCAAGGGCGTATTTAAGCCAGAATCATACACCAAACGTTTTTCTCTGGGTAAAGGTCCGCCATGATCTCCGTAAAAAAAGATAATGGTATTTTCTAAAAGTCCATCGTCTTCTAGCTGTTTTAAAATAGCGCCCACTTGCCGATCCATTTCGGCAATATTGTTATACACTTTCCACATATCTCTTTTAACCACATCGGTATCTGGTAAATAAGGTGGAATATTAAACTTTGTATCTTTTGGTAAATGAATAGGCGTTTCTTCTTCTGACATTCGGTCTCCTTTCCAAGTATAGGTGGTATCTCCAGCTTGGTAATGCCTACTTTCTATATGCCGAAATCCGTAAGGTTCAAATAAACCCGATTCGTGGGTTTCTGTAAAATTGAATACTGAAAAAAATGACTGATTTTCTGCTCTATTTCGCCAATGTGCATAAGGGCTACTTTCATCCCAAGCGGTTACAGGTGCTTTAAATTGATAATCTTCTTTGAGGTTATTAGTGGTGTAATACCCATTAATTCTAAGGATTTCACTGATCATTTTAGCATCTGGTGGTGGTACTGCATCGTAGGCAGGCAAACCGGTTTCTTCCATATACGAATTGGTTCGCATGTGGTTGGCCCCAAAACTTGTGGGGTAAATTCCTGTAGCAATGGCGGCCCTACTCGGAGAACAAACGCCAGAAGTAGAATACAAATTTGGGTACACCACCCCTTCACGTGCAAGCCGACTTAAATTAGGCGTTACAATAGTGGAGTCGCCAAAAGATGGAATATAAGAACCCATGTCTTCAGTAACCAACCACAAAATATTGGGTCTATCTTGAAACTCCAATGTATCAGTTTCCACCAATTCT
>JANQTG010000182.1:0-852 GCA_030731855.1 Cellulophaga sp.
AGTAAGTCTATTACCTTTGTTACAAGGCGGAACAACACAAAAAGATTATGCGGTTAGTAAATTTAAAGATGGCGTTACTTTGATAAAAGGGAATCTGTTTTATACCGAATGGATAAATGATCTAGGAGAGCCTTACGCTCGAATGTTATTCGATCATAAAACCGATCCTTTAGAATTAAAAAATTTATCCGAAAAGCCCGAATATCAAGAAAAAGTTAAGGATTTAGCAAAAGAGCTTAGAGCTAAATGGGGTGAAGATTTTTTGAACTAAACACAAGGTGTAATGAACTATTTTTTTAGCTTATTTTTATACTTCAATGTGCTGTTTTTATTAGCTCAAGGTGAAAAAAGTGTTTTTAAAAAAATAAATAAAACAAAGCATTGGGATTTAGTTTTCAAAGACAATTGTAAAAAGGATTGGACTCAGCAATGGACCTTAGATGGACTAGTAGCAACGGTTGAAAATTCGAAAAAAGGCATGCGCTTTGAAGCGGGTTCGGAGTATAAAAACGATGCACACCATGCCGTCTTGTGGACTAAAGAATCATTTTCTGATGATATTAAAATTGAATATGATTTTACCAGAATTGACAGCGCAACAAAAGCTGTAAATATTCTTTACATTCAAGCAACCGGCGATGAACAGGGTGTTTACGAAAAAGATATTTCTCAATGGAGCGAGCTGCGTAAAATACCAGCTATGAAAACCTATTTTGAAAATATGAATACCTTTCATATCAGTTATGCTGCGTTTGGGAATGAAGAAAACTCCTTTCATTATGTACGCGCAAGACGTTATCCTAAACCAGAAGATAAACCTTTTAAGGTAACAGAATTAGAACCTTCTTATGA
>JANQTG010000182.1:862-2938 GCA_030731855.1 Cellulophaga sp.
TTCTTATGTTAGGCAAGGTTTTTTTAAAATAGGACAGAAATATCATATTACAGCTATAAAAACCAAAGAACAGTTGTTTTTCAAAATGGAAAGTAAAGATGGTGTCGAACTTTTTTATTGGGATATTTCCAATATAGACCCGATTACAGAAGGACGAATAGGATTACGGCAGATGTTCACACGTTCTTCTATCTATAAAAATTTTAAAATTTATACAAAAAGAAACTAGCCATAAAAAAAAGCGAAACGGACTTTAAAGATCATTGACGAGTTCTACGTAATAACTAAAATATGAAGTATAAACAACTGAAAAATTACAAAACTTTCCTCGCATTTTTTATCCCGATGATATGCGGTATTACTTTTGCTAAGAGTAACAATACAACAAATTATTTTGCGCAAAATCCTTTAGGAAACCCGGTAACAGGAAATTCTGGGGAATACTATAATGGAGTTACTTATGTAACTTATCAAGGTCCTTTAGAAGATGCTTATGTAGCAGCGTATCATCACGAAACCAAAACATGGGTTGGTCCTTTTAAAGCGGGTACCAGTTTAATGGGGAAAGATACAAGTAGAAAAATAGACAATCATGGTAAACCCACTTTGGTTATAGATGAAAAAGGATACATTCATATTGTTTTTGGTGGTCATGGAGGTACTCCAGAATTAGGAAAGAATCCTTTAGGGAATTACCATTATGGAAAACAAATTCATGTAGTGTCCAAAAAGCCATTGGATATTTCTAGTTGGGAAGTTTTAGATAATATTTCACCTTTTGGCACCTATAGTCAATTTATAAAAATGGATAATGGCGATTTGTATTTATTTTACAGACATGGTGCCCACAGAAGTGATCGTGTTTATCAAAAATCTGTGGATAATGGTCGTACGTTTTCAGCACCTGTATCTTACTTAAAAACAAAACAAACTAAAGGAACCAAAGAGAATCCAATCATTCATGATTCTTGGTATGCGCATCATGCCAAAGGGCAAAATAATGATGTTATTGTATCTTATAATTATCATGTTTGTAAGGGACCGAACCATGATGGTGAGCGGCATAATGTGTATTACATGAGATTTGATACTGATGCAAATGAATGGTATAACGTAAAAGGAGGTAAATTAACATTACCAATCACTAAAGAACAAGCGGATAGCTCAACCTTGGTTTACAATACTGGAGATATGTGGACCCACAACGGAATTGCAAGATTAGATACTAAGGGGAATCCGCATATTACCTCGTACGAAGGAGAACACGAAGGTAAAACACATGGTGGAGCCAAAAGCATTATTCATTATTATTGGTCTGATACCGAATGGGTAAGATCTAAAAGCAAAGGCTTGCCGATTGGTGCCTCCGGAGAAATGCAAATTATTTCCTCAAATGAAATCAACATGTTATTAAGTTACAAAGAAGGTAATGTTGGTGAAGTTGCTTTATGGAAAAGTACCGACAGAGGAGAAAGTTTTATAAAGAATAAAATTTTCAATAGTGAAAAGGGGTCAAATTTTGATCTTTCCAATTTTATAATAAATGCAAAACCCGAAGCGCAAATTATTGTTGCAGCTAAAAACAATAAGGCGAACGGAAAAGTGTATTTGGTTGGGAAAAATGGATTTATTAAACGCTAAAAATTAGAAAGTAGAAACTACTAAATCAAATATACAGCTTAGAACTAGAGATGATTTATGTTAGTAACTAAACTGTTGTAGAATTAGTCATATTTAGAATAAACTACAACTTGTAAGCGACTTATTAGAGCTGAATATTAAGAGATTTTTTTGTAGTAAATACGATAATGTAATCTAAAAATGAAAAAAAGAAATAGCATACAGGAGTTACTAAAATATATCGTCTTAATTTGGGTAGTTTGTATAAACTTCAATTTGGGCGCACAGGAATTAGAACGACCAATAATCCTAGTGAAACCAAGCGATAGAACTGAAATTCTAGAAAAAATAGAAAAAGAAGCATGGGCTAAAGAAACCTATACCGGTTTTATAACAGCATTAAATCTTGAGATAGATAAACATCAAACCAATCCAGAAGACTTTTTGAGGGGAATG
>JANQTG010000183.1 GCA_030731855.1 Cellulophaga sp.
ACTGGAGAATTATCTGGATTCACTTCCATAATATCTGCCATAAAAGCCCACCATTTTTGAACGATTGCATTGCTGGCTAAATCTTGAGATCCACCAACACCTGAAACTTTTTGAAAAGCAAAAAGGGTGTTGGTGTCTTCATCTATAAAAATGGAATATTCACTTACGCCTGCGTCTTTTAATAATTGTTGTAGCTCTGGCCAAATTTGGTTGTGCCTTTTAGTGTATTCTTCTTTAACATTTGGCTTTAATTTCATTTTAAAAGCAAGTCTGTGCATCTGAGTTGTCATTTAAATTAAGCATATTTTCGCTTTTTTCTTTTACGCATTTTATTGGCTTCTGCATCTCCTTTAAATTTCTCCTTATCAGGGTTCCAAGTTAAAGGTCTTCCTAAGTCATATGCGATATTGGCTACATTACATATAGTTGCCGATCTATGACCCGTTTCTACATCACAAATAGGTTGATTTCTAGTTTTAATAGCGGTTAACCAATCTTGATAATGGTTGTTTTGGCTGCTGTATATTTGGTTAGCATCACCACCATTTGGAAGTACAATTGTTGAAGGTGTACTTTCTAAAAAGCTTCTGCTTACATCTAAAGTTCCTTCTGTACCTATAAAACGTACTGCCCACTCGCGACCAAAATCTTCATGAACCATTTCGATTCCGTTTTCATAAAACATGCGTAAGCCACGAACTGCCTTAGGGTCTGATGGTGGAATATAAGTTACTGGTCCTGTTCTGTCCATTCCTAAACACCATTGAGCTATATCAAACATATGGGTTCCCCAATCTGCTAAACGTCCGCCACCGGTTTCTTTAAAATCGCGCCAAGCTGGGTATGATTTAACTATTTCAGGAGCAATACTTTCATGATAACTAAGTAAAGGAGCAGGTCCACACCAAAGATTCCAGTCTACCCCTTTGGGAGTTTCTTGTACTGGCAGATCGTAACTGCGATGCGGATCGCCCACATTGACCAATACCTTGGTAATTTGACCTAATTTGCCAGAACTAACAATTTCTTGTGCTTTTATAAATTTATCCCAAGAACGCTGCATACTACCCACTTGGAGTATACTTTTGTTTTTTTCAACAGCTTTAATCATCGCTCTACCTTCGTGAATGGTATTGGTCATTGGTTTTTCGCAATACACATCTTTACCACTATTCATGGCATCAATAGCTTGTGTAGCATGCCAGTGATCGGGAGTAGCAATAACAACAGCATCGATATCTTTACGCTCTAGTAACTCTAAATAGTTAAGATAGTTACTTACGCCTTTATAATTAGAAATATTTCTTTCTTCAGCATAATACCCCTCAACAAGTTCTTTAAACCAGTCTTGTTTAGCCGACCAAACATCGCAACCTGCGACGATTTGCGCTTGGGTATTCGTCATAAATTTATTAGCTAAAATTCCACCCTGTTTGCCAACACCAATATATCCTAAATTTATTTTATCACTTGGTGCTACAAACCCTTTACCAAAAACGTGTCTAGGTAGTATGGTTATTGCCCCAAAAGCCAGAGAAGTATTTTTAATAAAAGACCTTCTTGATGAAGTAGTATTTTTACTTGTTTCTGTTAGGTTTTTTTCTTTTTTCATTTTTTATATTTTATATTTATTGAAAAATTGAATTTATCTAAAATTATTGAATGGAATCTTTTTTGTACTGAAATTCTTTATCAAAACCTACATTTTTAAAATCGTTGTTATCTGGTAATTGAAAATGATAGTTTGTTTTTTTATCGATTCCTACCTTTAAAACATCGTCAAAAGAAAAATCCATGACGTGCCCTCCTAATTTTTTATCATCGGATATAAAATGAAAGTGAAACCCTTTGGCATTGATATTCCCAATAAAATCAGGACAATAAAAACCAACCACAGTTCCCGTAACATTTTCACCTTCAAAAACAGGTCTATTTGGTATCAAAACATCTAAACCATCATCAAAAGGGCGTTCTTGTTTTGCTAAACCACCACATTTCATGGTTTTAAATGTTCCATGAATTTTAAAGACGTAAAAGAAATTAGGTGAGGATAATTTTTGTAACAACTCGGTTTTAAGACTTTCTAAATCTTTAACTTCTGTTAAGTTAATACTTGATTCTTCTTCAAAAAAAGCTGCGTTCGCATAGATGATTTTATCGCTGTCTTTACCTTCTGTGATTACACCGTCTTCTCTCACTTGGTAGGCAACACCATCAATCATCACCATTTCGCCGTCTAGCATATTAAATGATCCTAAGCCTGTATCGCCGTATTCTTTCATTTTTTCAACCGTTAAATCGCCATCAAAAACTTTATTTACAAAGGCCCACCAAATGTTGTATTGATAAAAAGTATCGCTATTGAGATTTTCTTCGACAGCTAAATTTTTTTTCTCTATGGATTTTTTCTCTTTGCAACCTGTTATTAAAAAAATAAATAGCCCTGATAAAAATAAAATTGTGTACTTCATGCTTAATTTTTTTAGTTTTTACAAAAGCTTAACCTCAGTAAGATTAATAGTTGATTCTTATTCAAAAAATGCGCTGTTAACATAAATAATTTCATCGGTGTCTTTACTTTTTTTTATTACACCGTCTTCTCTCACTTTGTAGGCAACACCATCAACCATCAAGGGATATAAAAACTACAAAAGTGCTATGGGCAGATAATGGTGATCTGTACATCTATTTGTTTTTATTTCGTGTTTAAAAACGGATATAAAATATTGTTAATTGTACTTGCTATTTAATTTTAAGGCTAAATTCCATTCTTTAAGACATTAATAGGTTTTTATAACACCTTTTTTAATTTAATATTCTTATATTCTACGATCATAGGCGGACCTACATGCACCTGAACACCAATAAAGCCTTTTTCAGACCTATTAATTTCATCTAAATCAATCA
>JANQTG010000184.1 GCA_030731855.1 Cellulophaga sp.
GTTAGAGAAGATTTAGCAGAATCTGCTATTTTTGGCTACACGCTTATACATCATCCAGATCGACTAACACCAGAGGTTCAGCAGTGGATACAAAGCAACATTCCAACTCGTTTTGCCATTTTGAAAACCATTTTTGAATAGTCTTATTTCAAAATAAATTTAATTTTTTAAACCGTCTCTTTTGAAAAAAATAACAAGCCTACTCTTGCTAATTTTCACCTGCTTTTCTTGGGCACAGAATAGCCTGTATATGCCATTGGAATTTCAAAAAGCCTATGCCAATGGGACTAGATCTTATCAGGGTACTCCCGGAAAAAGGTACTGGCAAAACGCTAGCGACTATCATATTGATGTTGAAATAATTCCAGGTACTTGGAAAATAATAGGAAAACAAACCATTACCTACACCAATAATAGCCCAGATAGTCTCTCCGAAATAGTGATTAAACTTTATCCGAATCACTATAAAAAAGGAGGTGTAAAAGCTAATGAAATTCCGCTAGTAAACTTAACAGAAGGCATTAAAATTCGTAATTTAAAAGTAAACGGAGAAGTCGTTGATCTCGACAAAAACACTGCGGTAAGTGAGCTTGCTCACGCTAGTAAAACGGTAAACACAGACCACAAAATCACGGTGGCTCAAAAATCTACTTTTATAAAGCTAGAACTCGCTAATCCCCTACCTCCAAAATCCAGTAGTATTTTAACTATGGATTGGACTACGGAAATGCCCTCTGTTTACGTCAATAAAATAGGCGCTTACAACCTCGAAAGTGCCTTTATTGGCTATTGGTATCCACAAATAGTGGTGTATGATGATGTTGATGGATGGGATGAAACTGAATATACTGGAGCCCAAGAATGTTACACCGATTTTGGAAATTTTAAGGTACGTATAAAAGTCCCTAAAGGCTACTATGTGTACGCTACAGGCGATTTAAGAAATCCAGAACAAGTATTGAGCGCTAAAGAATTTGCGGCCTACAAACAATCAAAAACAAGTAGTAAAAAAGTAAGCATTTTGGAAGATGATCGTAGTCCAAAAAAATCAGCTTCGATATGGGAGTTTAAAGCTGATAAGGTTCGAGATTTTGCTTTTGGTGTGTCTAGTAATTTCAAATGGATAGCAAATAGCACCATGGTGGCCGATAAAACGATTTCTTCTGCTATAATTTATGATCCTAAAGAGGAACCATATCTTAATAACCTTCTAGAGATTCAAAATAAAGGTATTCAATTTTTATCCGAAGATTTTCCTGGTGTTCCCTTTCCTTATCACAACTTTACCACCTTTATGGGCGTCCCTGAGTTTGATGGTATGGAATTTCCCATGTTGGCCAATAATGGCTTTTCTGAAACTGAAATTAGAAATAATCTAATGACCTTCCATGAAATTGCTCATACTTACTTACCCCATTGGGTAGGTATCAATGAGGTAAAATATACTTGGATGGAAGAGGGTTGGGTTACTTTTTTCACTATAAAATTTGCTCAAGACCTCTATCGGGGAACGGCCTATGAAAATTTTGAATTAGATAGAACCATGCGTAGTTATATCACAAATACGGGACAACAAGGAGAACCTCCATTATTTACGCCTTCCCATTATATGACGGTACGAAATATGCATTTTCAGCAATCCTACAGAAAACCTGCTTTTATGTATTTAGCATTGGAAAAGTTATTAGGGGAAGCGCTATTTAAAACCTGCTTACAGGCCTATATCATCAGATGGGCAGAAAAACACCCAACACCCTATGACTTTATGTTCACCTTCAATGAGGTTAGTGGCCAAAATTTAAACTGGTTTTGGACAAAATGGATTTTTGAATATGGTTATACCGAAGTAGGTCTCAAAAAATTAGAAAACGATCGTCTTACTATAGAAAACATAGGAGGCTTGCCCGTTCCTGTATCCTTAAAACTAACGTATAAAAAAGGAAAAACATTGATCATAGAAAACAAACCAGATCTTTGGAAATCAAGTAAAAATGAAAGTGTATTGAAAATACCAAAGGTTTTAGACTTGCTTTCGGTTGAGTTGATTTCTACTATGTTTCCTGATGTAGATCCATCTAACAATATACTAATACGTTAGTTTAATCCAGTTATGTTTATTTTTTCGCACCATGAAAATAGGCAAGATAACATCTGCTCTTCTAACATTAGGATCAAACTGGTTGTCTACAGGATATAAAAAGCGCTCATCATTCTAACAGGTACTGTGGTAAAAAAATAGTAAATTCTTATTAATTTTTGACTAAAGTACTTCTAAAAGTATCTTCCGATATGAATCCTGATTTTACTAGGATAAAATTTGCTTTAGTAACTTAATACACACTACAATTAATTGACCAAAAACTATCGCAATGGAAAACTACTTATTTATTTTATGTATAATCAGCATGTATGTTTGCAACGCACAGATTGGAATGGAATTCGAATACGACAACTTTGAAAACCAGCTTTTGACTTATAAACCTCTACATAATTCTCAAATTTCAAAGAAAGATTTTGACTATGCGAATATGATTATAAGGGAAACAAAATCTGCAACGGCCCACAATTCTAAAAATTTCAACCTTTCGGATTATTTTAATGTTTTAGTTGCATTTCTTATGTTAAAAGAAAGTAAGGAAAATATAAAAATTGCCTTTGAAAAATTCAAAAATACGGAAGGAAGTTGCCAATACATCATATCATTTGAAAAATCAGTTGAAAAAAATCCGAATTACAGTATTATTAGAGAAGCTTACAATAAAGAATTAGGAAAATGCAAAGCTAAACCAGATCAAGAAAAATTATTTGATATTTCAGTGTTTTGACCCCTATAAAACAAGAGTAATCTTTTAAATTTCGATTATTAATTA
>JANQTG010000185.1 GCA_030731855.1 Cellulophaga sp.
AAAATAAAGTATTGAATTTATGCCAACTTTTTCTTTAGAACTTAAAATTTTAGCGTTTTTGTATTAATAATTGATTTTGTAGCCAAATAGCTTTAGAAACCTAACTTAAAAAATTTGTTTTCATTGATTCTTCTTAATTCATCAGTAGTGAAACAAATTGTACCTTTATAACGTAAACATAAGATCTATTTCTAAAACAGCCCAATCATTGGAAAAACAGCTTGCAAATATTGTTTGGTTAAAGCGCGATATACGCTCTCAAGACCATGAACCACTTTTAAAGGCTGAAAAAGCAGGAATTCCGTATCGCATTATTTATGTATTTGAACCTTCACTTATCGAATATCCAGATACAAGCCCTAGGCACTTACAATTTATATATCATTCTATTTTAGCCTTAAATAAAACCTTAGCGCCTTACAATAGAAGCGTTACTATTTTTTACGGAGAAGCTATTGAAGTATTTGAATATTTGGCGACTACTTTTAATCTAAAAACAATATTTAGTTATCGTGAAAGTGGCACTCAGGTTAGCTGGCAGCGAGATAAAAAAATAAAATTATTTTGTAAAAATCAACACATTAATTGGCAAGAATCGCAACGCGATGGTATTTTAAGAGGTATAAAAAATAGAGACGATTGGAGCAAACAATGGCATATAAAAATGCATACACCAATACTTCAAAATAGCTACACCGTTTCAAACGAAGTACCGCTAGAACATTACTTTGTATTGCCAGAAAAATTCATGGTAGTAGTAAAAGAATATCCACAACAATATCAACCCGCCGGAGAACAAAACGCATGGCGCTATTTAAAGTCGTTTACCGACCAAAGAGGATTTAATTATCAAAAGCATATTTCAAAACCTACCGAAAGTAGAATAGGATGTAGCAGATTGTCGCCTTTTTTAGCGTGGGGAAATTTGAGTATTAAACAGGCGTTTCAATTTATAGGTACCCACCCTAACGGAACAAAAAATAGTAGGGCTTTCTCAGCCATGCTTACTAGGTTGCATTGGCACTGTCATTTTATTCAGAAGTTTGAAGTTGAATGTAGATATGAAACCGAATGCATCAACAAAGGATATGAACTTTTACCACATACTAAAAATGAAGGCTTTATTAAAGCTTGGAAAACAGGTAACACAGGCTTTCCGTTAATTGATGCTTGTATGCGAGCGGTGGAACAAACAGGTTGGATTAATTTTAGAATGCGTGCCATGGTGGTTTCTTTTTTAACTTTAAATCTAGATCAAGATTGGCGAGAAGGAACCTATCATTTAGCGCGGCAGTTTTTAGATTATGAGCCTGGTATTCATTACCCACAGTTTCAAATGCAGGCAGGTACCACGGGTATTAACACCGTGCGTTTGTATAATCCCATAAAAAACTCCCAAGAGCACGACCCAGAAGGCATATTTATCAAAAAATGGATTCCAGAGCTTACGAATGTTCCCATAACCCACATTCATGAACCTTGGAAAATGACACTAATGGAGCAAACGTTTTGCGGTGTTATGATTGGGGAAGATTATCCGTTACCAATTGTAGATTTAAAAGAAAGTGCGCAAATCGCGAGAGATAAAATTTGGGGTCATAAAAAACACCCAGCCGTACAAAACGAAAAGAAACGCTTATTACAAACGCATGTAAATGCGAGATAGTAAAGCTATTTTCTAACTAAATAAAATACCACAAATCATTAGTATTTCAGCTAATCAGAATTTAAAAACCCAATTAATAATACAATCTAAAGTCCAATAATTTACAGAGGTTATAATGCTTTTGAAACATGAGCTCTACAACCTCTTTAAAATCATCGTTTTCTTGGTACAGACTAAAAAAAACGCGATCAATGGTTGTGGTACTAGAAATTTCGCTGTGATTATTTCCATAGCCTGAAATAGCTCTTGCACCAGTGACGTCTAAAAAATATTGCGATTCTTCATCAGTTAAATCTAAGATTTTTTGGTTAGCAAAGTGGATTATTTTGCCCTTCATTTTACCTTCAAAAAGTTCTGCTATTTCTTCAATACTATAATAATAGTCGTGGAGTAATATAGTATTAGCCTCGCCTGGCATTACCAAATAAATAATCTCGTAATCTTTAAAATTATGGTCGTCATAAAGTAAATTGGTTAGGCTTTCCTCCAGACCTTCGATAGTATCACATGCCTGATAAATACTTGTAATATTTTGATTTAAAGCCATGTCTTCTAAAATCTCCATAACCTCAGTAGTATTTTGATGATCAACATCTGGAATGGCTTCAAGACAGAAAATAAAATTTTCAATCTCCATAAAGGGCTGTTTTTCTATACGTGAATTAAACCGCAAATTTGATATTTTAGATGCTGTTTTACAAGTAAATTATTAAAAGATTAATAAGCTGAACCTAATAGTATAAAAAGGGGTCACATATTGATATAAAGCCTTGGTTTTATTAGTAGCCTTAACTGGTTTAACTTGCTGTCGCTTGTTGGTCTAGAGTAGCAGAAACTAGATTCTAATTTATGTCAAAATCTATCTTGGATATTTGAAAACACAAAGGATAAAACATCTGCACTTATACGCTTAGCTAAATGGGATGAAAAAGTGAGGCAAGCAGCATTCAAAAGCTTTAACACCATCTCTAAAACCATGGCTATTCATTATAAGAACATACTCAACTACTTTGATAACAGAAGTACAAATGCCTCAGCAGAATCATTCAATGCCAAAATTAAGGCATTTAGAGCTCAATTCAGAGGCGTTAGAAACATAGAATTCTTCCTCTTTAGACTAACTAATATTTTTGCCTAAAT
>JANQTG010000186.1 GCA_030731855.1 Cellulophaga sp.
GATGAACTTTTAAAAAGTGAGCTTTTCGGAGGAACATCAACCAGTATTAATCTATGCGAATTATTAAGTGGAAGCGAAGGAACTTTAGCTTTTACAACAGAAATTACCTTACAATTAGATAAAATTCCGCCTAAATTATCGGCTATGGTGGTATCACACTACCAAACACTAGAAGATTGTTTAGCCGATGTTGTACCCGTAATGGCGCACAATTTGCATACTTGCGAAATGATGGATAAGGTAATTTTGGATTGCACCAAAAATAACCGCGCACAATTACCAAACAGATACTATATCACAGGTGATCCGGCAGCAGTACTAATGCTTGAAGTTAAAGCCAATACCCAAGAATTATTAGAAGATCAGTTAGCAAATCTTTTAAAAACAATTGATAGTTCTGGCTTAAGCTATGCAAATCCTGTTTTGCGTGATGGCGATATCAATAAAGCAGCTGAATTACGAAAAGCTGGATTAGGACTTTTAGGAAATATCGTAGGTGATAAAAAAGCAGTAGCCTGTATAGAAGATACTGCGGTTGCTTTAGAAGATTTAAAAGATTTTATTGGGGAGTTTACCCAAATAATGAAAAGCTACGAGCAAAGTGCAGTGTATTATGCGCATGCAGGAGCAGGAGAAATACATTTACGTCCCATTTTAAACCTCAAAAAAACGGAAGATGTAAAATTGTTTAGAGCCATTACCACCGACGTCGCTAAACTGACTAAAAAGTACAAAGGTTCTTTTAGTGGTGAGCATGGTGACGGAATTGTAAGGGCTGAATTTATTCCTTTAATGATTGGTGCGGATAATTATGATTTATTAAAAAGAATTAAATCGTATTTCGATCCGCAAAATATCTTTAATCCTGGTAAAATAGTCGATGCCTACCCGATGGATGAATCGTTGCGTTATGAAATTGATAGACAAGAACCAGAAATAAAAACCTTGTTAGATTTCTCGGATAGTGAAGGGATTCTAAAAGCTGCTGAAAAATGTAATGGTAGTGGCGATTGCAGAAAAACACACCATAGTGCAGGCGGTATGTGCCCCAGTTACCACGCCACAAAAAACGAAAAAGATACCACTAGAGGTAGAGCTAATGCTTTACGCGAATTTTTAACCACTTCTGAAGCCCCTAATAAATTCGATAATAAAGCACTTAAAGAGGTGTTCGATTTGTGTATAAGCTGTAAAGCTTGCGCCAGTGAATGCCCGAGTAATGTTGATGTAGCCACGCTAAAAGCAGAGTTTCTATACCAATACCAAGAAGCTAATGGATATTCACTTCGCAGTAAATTATTCGCTTACAATACTAAATTGAATAAATTAGGAAGTAAGGTAGCGGGACTCACAAACGCGATTTATACCAATAGCTTTTTAAGTGGACTTTTAAAAAACGCCTCAGGAGTGGCAAAAGAAAGAAGCTTACCTAAAGTATATCGTTTTAATTTTGATAACCACCTTCAAGTTTTTAAAAATAAGCATCTTGCATCAAAAAAGAAAGTCATTTTATATATTGATGAATTTACCAATTATCTAGATATTGACTTAGGTAAAGATGCTATAGAAGTTTTAACCAAATTAGGCTATGATGTAGCCTTGTTTTATGCGGAGAGTGGACGCACCTATCTTTCAAAAGGGTTTTTGAAACAAGCCAAAAAAATTGCTTTAGAAAATATAACCTCCTTAAAAACTTTTGCAGCAAAAGGTATTCCTGTAATAGGCTTAGAGCCTTCTGCTGTATTATCTTTTAGAGACGAGTACAAACGTTTTTCTGTAGCTTCTGAAATTACGGATGCCATTGCATTAAATACGTTTATTATCGAAGAGTTTTTAGCGGCAGAACTTCAAAAAGGAGAAATTAGTACAGAATTATTTACTGCGGAAGCGCGAAAAGTAAAAATTCACGGACATTGCCATCAAAAAGCATTATCGAATCAAAAAGTAACTTTTGATATTTTAAACCTTCCTAAAAATTACGAAGTAACCATTATTAGTTCTGGTTGTTGTGGAATGGCAGGATCTTTTGGGTATGAAAAAGAACACTATGAATTAAGTATGCAAATTGGAGAATTAAAATTATTCCCTGCGGTTCGTAAATCAACCGAAGACACCATAATTTCAGCAAATGGTACTAGCTGTCGTCATCAAATTTATGACGGCACCAAACGCCAAGCAAAACACCCGATTACTATTTTGAAAGAAGCGTTAATATAGAAACTCAATCCTATTTCTTGTAATATAGTCGAGTTTGGGTTTATTAGATTATAGAATTAACTTTGAATGTCGATAATGGACATTTATTTATAGAAAAGCAAAATATCAATTCAAACGATACAAATCCTTCACAATGGTTTAGGTGAAGAGTTTGAAAAAATAAAACAAAAATGGCAGGAAACACTTACGGTACTATATTTAAACTTTCCACTTTTGGAGAATCTCACGGAATTGCCATTGGTGGCGTTATTGATGGTTGCCCTGCGGGAATTACATTAGATTTTGAGGCTATTCAGAACGAATTAGATCGTCGTAAACCAGGACAATCAGCCATTGTTACCCAGCGTAAAGAACCAGACACAGTAGAATTTTTTTCAGGATTATTTGAAGGTAAAACTACCGGAACTTCTATAGGTTTTGCAATTCGAAATACCAATCAAAAATCGCACGACTATTCGCACATAAAAGATTCTTACCGGCCATCGCACGCGGATTATGTGTACGATCAAAAATATGG
>JANQTG010000187.1 GCA_030731855.1 Cellulophaga sp.
TAACACCCTTTACGATCGCACAAATGAACGCGCTTAAAATCTACGCTACAGCCAAAACAAAACTTCTAAGTTCTTCTGAGCTTGTCGAAGAAAACTTTCCCTGTCGCGCACTCGATTTGCAAAAAACTCAAAATACGATGGTTTTGGGAGAAGGTGCAGGGGTAGCTTGCTTAGAAAAAGGAGTACCCGAAAATGCAATAGCCATTATTGAAGGTATAGGGTATGCTACTGAAATTTTAGAACACAATATTTCCATTTCAACGGATGCTGTTTGTTTTCAACGTTCCATGAAAATGGCGTTAGGAACTATACATCCTGATGAAATTGATGTTGTTGTGATGCATGCTCCTGGAACTATAAAAGGCGATGTATCAGAAATGACTGCTATTGATAAAATATTTTGTAACAAAAAACCGTTTTGCACTACCAATAAGTGGAAGATAGGACATACGTTCGGAGCTTCAGGAATGTTGAGTGTAGAACTCGCTGTTTTAATGCTACAACATCAAAAAGCTATAAAAGTACCTTTTATAGCCTATGACATAGTACCCACCAAAATTGAAAAAGTACTAGTAAATGCCGTAGGTTTTGGAGGCAACGCCGTAAGCGTATTATTAAAAAGAGTAAAGTAACCACTAAATAAAATACTATGGAAATCTGGTTCGAGTCGTTAGGTTTATTTGAAAAAATATATTGGCTTGTTGCTGGTATTTCATCAGTAATATTTATCATTCTGCTTGTGTTAACCTTAATTGGTGGCGATGGAGACGGTATTGATGGCGATATTGATGCAGAAATAGAAGGGGATACAGGTATAGACTTTCAATTTTTATCTTTTAAAAATTTAATGGGATTCTTAACCATTTTTGGATGGTCTGGAATAGCATGTTTAAATGCCGGTTTACCAAGTCTTTTTGTAGTATTGATTTCCTTTGTTTGCGGATTATTAATGATGTTGGCCATGGCTTCTATATTTTACTATCTAGCAAAATTGCAAAGTAGTGGTACCTTACTTTTAAAAAATGCCATCAATCAAGTTGGTGAAGTATATTTAACAATAGGCGCCAATCGTTCTACTATCGGAAAAGTAAGTATAACAGTACAAGGCACATTGCGAGAATTAGATGCCTTAACCGAAGAAATAACAGATTTACACCAAGGAAATGTCGTTCGTGTAAAAGCGGTGACCGATAACGGAATATTACTAGTTGAACTCCTAAATAAATAACTATATGCTTTTTTTACCCTTACAATTAGGTGGCGGTGGTGCCACATTGTTAACCATTGGTTTTGCAATTCTATTCTTTTTTATCATCATCATTTCGTTTATAAGGCGTTACAAACGTTGTCCGTCTGACCGTATTTTAGTGGTTTATGGTAAAGTAGGCACAGGAAATTCTGCCCGTTGTATTCATGGTGGTGCGGCTTTTATTTGGCCTGTAATTCAAGATTACGAGTTTCTTGATTTAACACCCATCTCTATTGAAGTTAACTTAGTTAATGCGTTAAGCAAACAAAACATTCGTGTAAATGTACCTTCGCGTTTTACCATTGGTATTTCTACGGAACCAGGGATTATGCAAAATGCTGCCGAACGTTTGTTAGGTCAAGGCATGCAAGAAGTACAAGATTTAGCTAAAGAAATTATTTTTGGTCAGTTACGTTTGGTAGTTGCTTCTATGGATATTGAAGAAATAAACTCCGACAGAGATAAGTTTTTGACCAATATTTCGCAGAGTGTAGAGTCCGAATTAAAGAAAGTGGGACTTAAATTAATCAACGTAAACATTACCGATATTGTTGATGAATCTGGTTATATTGAAGCTTTAGGAAAAGAAGCAGCAGCCCATGCGATTAACGCAGCACGTAAATCGGTTGCAGAGAAAAACAGAGATGGTGCTATTGGTGAAGCGAATGCTGTACAAGATGAGCGTACTCAAGTGGCGGCTGCAAACGCCCAAGCGGTAGAAGGTGAAAACATTGCGAAAATTAATGTTGCTAATTCCGACTCACTTCGTCGTCAGCGTGAAGCAGAAGCAGAACGTACTGCAACAGCATCAGAAAAAGTACAAACGGCAAAAGCTTTAGAAGAATCGTATGCCGCAGAACAACTAGCGGAATTAGCTAGGGCAGAACGTGTTCGTAGTTCTCAAATGGCAGATATTATTGTTCCTTCAGAAATAGATAAGAAAAAAGTAGAAATTGATGCAGAAGCAGACGCAGAGCGCACTAGGCGTATTGCAAAGGGTGATGCAGATGCTATTTTATTTAAAGCACAAGCCGAAGCACAAGGTATTTTAGAAGTATTAACCAAGCAAGCCGAAGGTTTAGATAAAATTGTACGAGCAGCAGGTAATAGTCCTAAAGATGCGGTATTGTTGTTAGTAGCCGATAAATTACCAGAATTGGTAAGAACACAAGCCGATGCTATTAAAAATATTAAAATTGATAAAGTAACTGTTTGGGATTCTGGATCAAAATCAGAAGATGGTAAAAGTTCTACAGCCAATTTCATCTCGGGATTATACAAATCGGTACCGCCATTGCAAGACATGTTTAATATGGCCGGTATGCAATTGCCTGAATATTTAAAAGGAAAAGAGATTGATGCTGAAGATATAAAAGATCAAACGCAGAAAACGAGTACTTCTAAAAAGAAGGATACGGAATAAGAACTTTTTTTCAAATGATAATTAGCCTCAAGGAATTTAAAATTCTTG
>JANQTG010000188.1:0-6698 GCA_030731855.1 Cellulophaga sp.
GTTGTTCAGAAAGTGTTGTTTTTCCTGTAGATTCAGGACCAAATAAAACTATTTTAATGATGTTTGAAGGGTGTTGTTTAAACTTTTCTTCCATGCCAAGTAGCCAAAAATTGCAATTATGGTAAATATAAAGTATTGTAGACTTGTAAATGTAAAACCCTTATAAAAATATAGGGGAACCGATATAATATCTCCAACAATCCAATACAACCAATTTTCGATTTTACGTTTCGCCATCAGCCACATTCCTACAAAAAATATAGCGGTTGTAAAGGTATCAATATATGCCGTCCAATGGTTAAATTTATCAAAATAGGTGTACACTGTAAAAACAAATAATAGCGTCGCAATAAAAATAAAAAAAGAAGTTTGGTGTTCTTTTTTGGTTGTTTTTGATATTGGTGTTAGGTTTTCGTCATCAACTTTACGTGTCCAAATATACCAACCGTAAATACTCATGATAAAATAATAGATATTGATAAGCATATCGCCTAGAAGTCCCCATTTTAAAAGCAAGTAAACAAATATTGACGTACTTAACAGCCCGGTTGGATAGACTAAAATATTGTTTTGTTTTGAAAACCAAACAGATGAAAGTCCGAAAATTACAGCGACAATTTCTAAAACAATATCATAAGTTTCGTATTGGGAGTATTGCTCAAACAAATAATCAAAAATGAGGTTCATACTCGCTACGGTCAGATTTTACTATTTTCATGTACAACAATCCTTTATCCATTAACTCGAAAGCTTCTTTAATTTCGGTATGTAGCACCTTCATAACGTGGTCGTATTCGCCATATACTTGCGTGCTAAGTGGATTTTCGAGTACTGTAAGTCCAGAAGCTCTCAATTTTTTAATAAAGTTAATAATAATAGGCTCAAAGGTGTCTTGCAAGGGTGATAGTGTAAGTTCTACAGAAATATTCATGCTATATAAAGGTTATCATATTTGTACTTTTTGAAATGATTGTCCCAGATTCTAAAGTTAAATTCACCGTAAAAATTGAAGTATCTGGGATATTATCAAGCAAAGATAAATCTAATTGAAAATTGGTTCTAAGTTGGTTTCTACTTTCAAAAAAAGTTGAAAAAGGCGCCACTTCATCATTAAAATCGGTTATTGTAAAATTATCGGTTACCTCTATACTTGTATTCGTAATGGTATCAGTCACTAATATTTCAACACCAATTATCGGATCTTTAAAAACATATTCTGGCGGAACGCAATCGCAGGCTACCGCGCTGTTAAACCCAAAACCTCCTAAATTCAATTTAAAAGATCGGTCTGCAATTTGCTGTTGATCAGCATTTAAAAAAATTTCTAATCCGAATGCATTTTTAGGAATATTAGTTTCGGCTATTGCATTTCGAAAACCAGATGTATCATAGGTCGTTAATTCTACTTCCATATAAGTTATCTCAAAGATTGATGCATCATCACAATCACAAGGCGGACTGCACGCTGTAAAAGCAAATTGTAATCCGTACAACAAAAACAAAGCAATCCATTTTTTTTTCATAGAGGCGTTTTTTATCTAATTCACTTTTTTACTAACAAACTATCTCACTATTACACTTTTTACCTAGTTCACTAGATCACTAACTACTAGCTCACTGTAGCTTAACTGCATACACACAAGTATACCCTTCAAACTCTAAAAAATCAAAACTATAAGACGAATACAATCCTTTATAATTAATTTCAGCTACGCCTTCTGTATCATGTAAATCGAATTCAACTACATTGATATGTTGTAAAAAACTGAGTCCTTTTTCGTTGTAAATTTTATAAAGTGCTTCTTTTGCTCCCCAAACGATGGTTAATTTTCGAATAATGGCCTCGTTATTGGCTAAAGTTCTGTACTCTTCTATTTGAGTGAATTTATGGGCTATTCTTAAAATCTTATCGCGCTGTAATTCAATATCAATCCCCACTTCATCACTGTGATGTGCTACAATTATTGCTGTAAAATCGTTAGAATGGGTAATAGAAATTCGGTTGCCATCTTTTAAATGAGGCTTTCCATTTTCATCATAAAACAAATCATGATCTACATAACCAGCCTCTGCCAATAAATGGCGAATACTTAAAAAAGCTCTTCGGTGCTGTTCTGATTTCATGCCCTCCATTCGTTTTGCGCAAATGGGAGTTAACTTAATACCTTTTGCTAGAACCGACTCGGGCTCAGTTACCTTCCAGATATAAACTGTTATGCTAGGTGTTACTGTAATTGTTTTGTAAAGAGGCATGGCTTTAGTACCTTTGCAACCACTAAAAATTTAGTAGTAAAATTGCTATTTAACGAAAGTAAAAATAAAAAAGGATATGAGCACTAAAACTGTACCCTATATACCGTACAAAGTAAAAGATATTTCTCTCGCCAATTGGGGAAGAAAAGAAATTAATTTAGCCGAAGCAGAAATGCCTGGTTTAATGGCATTACGTGAAGAATATGGTGCAGACCAACCCCTAAAAGGGGCTAGAATTGCAGGATGTTTACACATGACTATACAAACTGCGGTACTTATTGAAACTTTGGTAGCCCTTGGTGCTGAAGTGACTTGGAGCTCTTGTAATATTTTTTCTACTCAAGACCAAGCCGCGGCAGCCATCGCTGATAGCGGTGTTGCGGTTTATGCTTGGAAAGGGATGAACGAGCAAGAGTTTGATTGGTGTATAGAACAAACCTTATTTTTTGGTGAAGATCGTAAGCCTTTAAACATGATTTTAGATGATGGTGGCGATTTAACCAATATGGTTTTAGATCGATATCCTGAATTAGCCGGAGGAATAAAAGGACTTTCGGAAGAAACTACCACAGGAGTTCACAGACTTTACGAACGCATGAAAAAAGGTACCTTACCCATGCCGGCAATTAATGTAAACGATTCTGTTACCAAGTCTAAATTCGATAACAAATACGGTTGTCGCGAAAGTGCTGTTGATGCTATTCGTAGAGCAACAGATACTATGCTTGCCGGTAAAAGAGTGGTTGTTGCAGGTTATGGCGATGTAGGCAAAGGAACTGCTGCCTCTTTTAAAGGAGCAGGCTCTATTGTTACGGTAACAGAAATTGATCCTATTTGCGCCTTACAAGCTGCCATGGACGGTTTTGAGGTAAAAAAACTAGAGAATGTTATTGGTACTGCTGATATTGTTATTACTACCACAGGAAATAAAGACATTATTCGTGCGGAACATTTTAAGGCGGTAAAAGACAAAACCATCATTTGTAATATCGGTCATTTTGATAATGAAATTGATATGGCTTGGTTGAATAAAAACTACGGCAATACAAAAGATGAAATTAAACCACAGGTAGATAAATACACCATTGATGGTAAAGATATTATTATTTTAGCCGAAGGCCGATTGGTGAATTTAGGTTGTGCAACTGGCCACCCAAGTTTTGTAATGAGTAATTCATTTACCAACCAGACTTTAGCACAAATAGAACTTTGGAAATACAGTGAAAAGTATAAAAACGAAGTTTATATGTTGCCTAAGCATTTAGATGAAAAAGTAGCCTTTTTACATTTAGCACGTTTAGGTGTAGAGCTTACCGAATTAAGTATGGATCAAGCCAATTATATTGGTGTTACGGTAAAAGGGCCTTTTAAACCTGAGTATTATAGGTATTAGTGGTTAGTGGTTAGTGGTTACTGGAAAATAATTTTTACTTAGTACATTTTTACTAATTTACAACATAATTTGTTAATTGTTAAGATTAAAGATTTTATGACTACGACCCTTACCCTAAAAAAATTAGTAACCCCGCTGAAAAGTGGGGTTTTTAAATGTAGTTTCAACAGCATTGAAATCAATAAAACTTTAAACCTTAAACCTTTTTAAACTTGAAACCTTTTGATGAATATACTTTTAACAGGTGCAACAGGAACTTTAGGTTCCAGAGTTTTATATTCTCTTTTAGAGCAGCGTTTCGATACCATACATATTATTTATCTTCCTGTTCGTAAAAAAACAACCGTTACTCCTGAAAAGCGTATTCAGCATGTACTTTTAAGTGAATTTGCCCCAGCTTTTATAAAAGATAATTCAGCAGCTATATTCAATAAAATTATGGTGATTGATGCGGATGATTTTTTAAACCCGACATCTTTCTTAGGCAACACAACGAAAATAGATTTTTTTATTCATGCAGCTGGCTTCGTGAACTTATCGACAGACCCAAATGCTAAAACTGAAATTTTCAAAGAGAATTTACAGTTTACAAAAGACATTTTTTACGCTTTTTACAAACGAATAGCTAAGTTTATTTATATCTCGACCGCGTTTGCTGCGGGGAATGTAGGTGGACTTATTCAGAATGACTTCAGCGCTTTAAAAACCAACGCGTATCGCAATCATTATGAAGCTTCCAAACACGCCTCGGAGTTATTTTTAATGCAAGCTTGCCAAGAGAATAAATTACCCTTTCAAATTTTACGACCAAGTGTTTTAGGTGGTAATATCTTAGAAAAACCAAACTATTTTATATCAAAATACATGGTTTTCTATTTATTTGCTAAATTCTTTAATAGTGTAAACACTGAAGATACCGTTAGAATTACTACTACTGAAACCACAGGATTAAATATTATCCCAACAGATTATGCCGCGCAAGTAATTGCTAAAGTAATCACCTCAGATATTGAACAACTAAATATTGTGCATACCACCGAAACGAATATGATGAAAGGTATTGCTCAAATATTAAACACGGTAGGTTTTGCAAATTTTAGTTTTACTACGGATAAAATAAATACCAAAACAGGTTTCCACTCAAAACTAGAAGCTTTTTATTACGAAACTATTGGGGTACATTTACATCCTTACATGACCTCTAAACCTAATACATGGGATACCAATCTCTTAGAAAGCATTTTACCTATTCCAGAATACAATTTAGAAGATTATTTAGCAGAAACCGTAGCGTTTGCCATGAAGAATAAGTTTAGGAATCAGAAATGGTAGGGTTTAATTGAAAATGAAAAGTTGAAAGTGAAAAAAGTTGAAAGTTTTAAATGTTAAGTTTTAAGGGATAGTATCAATCAAACACATAGATGAACAAATAGACAACTTTAAACATCGAACAAGAAACTTGAAACTATTCAAACCCGAGACTTATTTAAACCGAGAAACCCTTCATTATCAAAACTGATAAGAAGGGTTTATACTTTAAGAAGAAAAATTACGTATTAAGCTTCGAAAGGCTCAATAGATACGAAAGATTTTCCTCCCGTTTTCTTCTGGAATTTTACCATACCATCTACACGCGCGTGTAAAGTATGATCTTTACCAGCGTATACGTTATCTCCTGGGTTGTGCTTGGTACCACGTTGTCTAACAATAATGTTACCAGCTATAGCGGCCTGACCACCAAAAATCTTTACGCCTAAACGCTTTGATTCTGACTCTCTACCGTTTTTAGAACTACCTACACCTTTTTTATGTGCCATTTTGTTATCGTTTTAATTTGTCTTTGAAGTAAAACTTCATTCACAAAAATAATTATTTAAAATAAACTTTACCTTTTACCTCTTCTTTGATGAGGTCAGAATTTATTTTTTATAAATTCTGGGTTGGGCTATTTAAGCTGGCTTACCGCCATCTAATTCATCTTGCCATTTTTTTAACTCATCCCACTTACCTTCAGCAGCTAATTTAGCTTGTGCAGGCCAAGTATCTGTTACGTGATTTCCACGTACATCGGCAATAATTTCAGCAATCTTTGTAGCGTCAGTTTTTGCTAACTCAGCGAAAGTTGTAATCCCTGCTTCTGCTAAAGTTTCAGCAATTTTAGGTCCAATTCCTTCAACCTTTTTTAAATCATCTGCCGCAGTTGCTTTCTTTGGAGCTGCTTTTTTAGGAGCTTCAGCTTTCACTTCTACTTCTTTTTTAGGCGCATCCTTTTTTGGAGCTGCTTCTTTCTTTGGAGTTGATTTTTTAGCACCAGAAGTAACGATACTTTCGATAACTAATTCGGTTAAATACTGTCTGTGACCGTTTCTAACTTTGTAACCTTTACGTCTTTTTTTCTTAAAAACGATTACTTTGTCACCTTTAAGGTGCTTAATGACTTTTGCCTCAACAGCGGCTCCGTCTATAGCTGGGGCGCCAATGGTGATGTTGCTACCGTCTTCTAAAAGAAGTACATTGTCAAAAGTAACATTGCTACCTTCTTCTTCTTGTAAACGGTGAACATACACTTTTTGGTCTTTCGCAACTTTAAATTGCTGCCCTGCTATCTCTACAATTGCGTACATAGCTTGTGTTTGTTATTTATCAATAAATCAATTTACCTATTTTGAATAGGCGGGTGCAAATATACTGCTAATAACTTAAATTGCAAGGTTTTTTATAAAGAAGTATTCAAAAAATTTAATCTTCTAAAAAGTGTGCTTTTAAACACTTATTTTACCACTTTAAAATAAAACTTTTCAGTGCTTTAATTCGTGTCCCGTTTTTTTAAATTGTTCGATGATTTGAACAACTGCATAAACGACAAGGTTAACACTAAAGAGGTAGCAAAGCCCATAATTGCAACGGTAAAAAATACAATTCCGACTTCTTGGTTATTGTTTTTAAACCACTGCTCCGATAGTTGGGGTAAAAAATCTAAATTTATTTCAGTAGCATAAAAAGCAAAGAAAACTGTAAAAATTAGCGTGGCGACAAAACCAGTAACAATCCC
>JANQTG010000188.1:6798-12161 GCA_030731855.1 Cellulophaga sp.
GCTGTTACGCTATCCTTAGCGGGTATAACAGCAAAAGCTCAAGAAGTAGCTTATGAAGAATACAAACTAGACAATGGTCTTCATGTAATTCTTCACCAAGACAACAGCGCACCTTTAGTGACCACATCGGTAATGTACCATGTAGGCGGTAAAGATAGAACAGAAGGCAGAACAGGTTTTGCCCATTTATTTGAACATTTATTGTTTGAAGGCACTGAGAATATCGAAAGAGGAAAATGGTTCGAGATTGTATCATCAAATGGAGGTACCAATAATGCCAATACATCTCAAGACAGAACGTATTATTACGAGGTTTTCCCATCAAACAATTTAGAACTAGGCCTTTGGTTAGAATCTGAGCGTTTATTGCACCCGATTATCAATCAAATAGGTGTCGATACTCAAATTGATGTAGTAAAAGAAGAAAAAAGAAGAAGCTACGACAACAGGCCTTATGGTCAAATTTTACAAGTTGTAGGTGATGCTTTATTTTCTAAACACCCTTATAAAGATCCAAATATTGGGTATATGGAAGATTTGGAAGCGGCTACTTTAGAAGATGTTACTGCTTACAATAAAAAATATTATGTGCCTAATAATGCGGTGTTAACCGTAGCTGGTGATATTGATATCGCTAAAACTAAAAAGTTGATTCAAGATTATTTTGGGCCTATTAAAAGAGGTGCCGACGTTGTTCGTAGTTACCCAACAGAAGAACCGATTACTGTCGAGTCTAAAAAAGTTACTTATGATGCCAACATACAAATTCCTGCATCGATAACTGCTTATAGAACACCTGGTTTTAAAGAGCGTGATGCCTATGTATTACAAATGATATCGAGCTATTTAAGCGATGGTCCAAGTTCTAAATTATACAAAAAAATCGTTGATGACCAAAAGCAAGCTTTGCAAATCGGCGCTTTTAACATCGACCAAGAAGATTATGGAATGTATTTAGTATTTGCGCTTCCTGTCGGAGAAACCACTTTAGAGACACTAAATACCGAAATTGAAGAAGAAATTACAAAAGTAAGAACTGAACTAATTTCTGAGAAAGATTATCAAAAACTACAAAATAAGTTCGAAAATCAGTTTGTAAATTCTAACTCAAGTGTAGAAGGTATTGCTGGTTCTTTGGCTACTTATTATATGCTGTATGGCGATACTTCTTTAATTAATAAAGAAATTGAAATATACCGATCTATAACGCGCGAAGAAATGAAGAATGTTGCTGAAAAATATTTAAAACCAAATCAGCGTGTAATTATTAATTACTTACCAGAAGAAAAACCAGCAAACTAATCTAGATACTGAAATAAAACAGCAAGATGAAAAAAATATATATTACCCTAGTTTTTGCACTAATTGCTTTTATTGGCAATGCACAGATAGACAGGAGCACCATGCCAAAAGCTGGTCCTGCTCCTGAAATAAATTTAAAAGAGCCGCAAAGTTTTGAGCTTAAAAATGGTTTAAAAGTTTTAGTAGTTGAAAATCATAAATTACCAAGAGTTTCCATACAATTACGAATCGACAATCCGCCAATTGCAGAGGGCGATAAAGCGGGTGTTACTTCATTTGTATCAAGCCTTTTAGGAAATGGATCAACATCTATTACTAAAGATGCTTTTAACGAAGAAGTAGATTTTTTAGGGGCCAGAATTAGTTTTGGTTCTCAAAGTGCTTTTGGTAGTTCTTTATCTAAATATTTTCCAAGATTACTAGAATTAATGGCGGATGCCGCTATTAACCCTAATTTTACGCAAGAAGAATTTGATAAGGAAAAAGAAAAAATCTTAACAGGTTTAAAGTCTTCTGAAAAAGATGTGGCAAGTATTGCTAGCAGAGCTCAAGCAGCATTAGCTTACGGAAAAAATCATCCTTATGGTGAATTTACAACGCCTGAAACTGTTCAGAATATTACTTTAGCTGATGTAAAACAATTTTACAGCAACTATTTTGTGCCTGCAAACGCCTATTTAATTGTTATTGGTGATATAAATTTAAAAGAGGTAGAAAAATTAGTAAAGAAAAACTTTACCCCATGGACTAAAGCAACACCTCCATCATTTCAATTTTCTAAACCAGCAGATGCACAGTACACCCAAATTAATTTTGTGGACGTACCAAATGCAGTTCAATCAGAAATTGCTGTTCAAAGTTTAGTAGATTTAAAAATGGGTGATGCTGATTATTTTCCAGCTTTAATCACCAACCAAATTTTAGGAGGCGGCGGTGAAGGTCGTTTGTTTTTAAATTTAAGAGAAGACAAAGCCTATACCTACGGTTCGTATTCTAGTATTGGAGAAGATAAATACGCCCCTTCAAGATTTAGAGCAACGGCTCAAGTTCGGAATGCAGTAACAGATAGTGCTGTGGTTGAAATTTTGAAAGAAATTGATAAAATTAGAAATGAACCAGTTTCGGAGAAAGATTTAGCCAATACAAAGGCAAAATATATAGGTCGGTTTATAATGGCTTTAGAGCGCCCAGAAACTATTGCTGGGTACGCCTTGAATATTGAAACTGAAAACTTACCTAAAGATTACTATAAAACCTATTTAGAACGTATTAATGCCGTTACTATATCCGATGTACAAAAAGCAGCTCAAAAATATTTTACGACGGATAACGCAAGAATTGTAGTAGCTGGTAAAGGTAGCGAGGTTTTAGAAAATCTTGAAAAAGTAAGCTTTAATGGCAAAACCATTCCTGTAAAGTATTATGATAAAATGGTAAATGCCGTTGAAAAACCAGATTACAGTGCGGCTATGCCAGAAGGTGTTTCTTTGCAATCTGTAGTCGATAAATATTTTGAGGCTATTGGTGGTAAAGCTAAAATCAATGAAATTTCGTCTTTGGTATTAGTTTACGAAGGAGAAGCAATGGGATCTAAAATCAAAACTGAAGAAAAAAGAACTACTGATAAATACGCCATGACTATTTACATGAATGATGCTGCAATGCAAGGTGTAATTGCTACAGGAAACGAAATGTATATGAAGCAAGGCGGAAATAAAATGCCTTTACCACCTACTATGGTAGAAGATATGAAAAACGCTTTGGGTATTTTCGTAGAACAAACATACATGGCTACTGGAAAAGCAAAATTAGCAGGTATTGAAGAGGTTAATGGAGAAAAAGCCTACAAAATTGAAGTGCCAGGAGAAGTTGTTTCTGCTTCTTATTTTTATTCCGTAGAAAGTGGTTTAAAAATAAAAGAGGTTACTGTAACATCTATGCAAGGACAAACACAAACACAAGAGGCTGAATTTAAAGACTATCAAGAAATTGAAGGAATTAAGTTTCCAGGTTTAAAAATAGGAGCTATGGGTCCTCAGAAAATGGAAAACAAATTAGTTTCTGCAACCATTAACAAAGGCGTTACCGATGCTGACTTTGAATAATTAATTAAAATTGTCAGCTCTAGTGATTTATTATTAATTTTTTTATTTAAAGATAAAAAATAGTATAGAAAGCCAATATAGCTTTTGAAGGTTCTCGATAATAAACCACTTTCAGGGTTTCACTCGAACTGACACCTAGAGATTTAGTAAAAATAAAATATAACCCTCCAAAGTCAAATTTTTGCCTTTGGAGGGTTTTTTTGTAACATTTTTTACTGTCAATGATTTTAATCTCTAAACCCTAATGTAGTATCTTTATATTTTAATAAATATTACATCATGAAAAAATATATTTTAATTGCCTCAGCACTTTTTATAACTGTTTTATTCTCTTGCAAAGAAACTCCTAAAACCGAAGCTCCAACGCAAATGCAACACGTTATAGCGGTGCATGACGAGGTGATGCCTAAAATGGGAACTATGGGTAAATTAATCGCTCAATTAGAAGAAAAAATAAATGAAACCGAAACTCCCGAAGCTTATGAAAAAGCTAGAAAAGACCTCCGCGAAGCGAACAAAGCAATGATGGACTGGATGAAAGGTTTTGGCGACAGCTTTGATGGCGATGAAATTATGAAAGGCAAAGCACTAACCGAAGCAAAACAAAAAGTATTAGACGAGCAGGAGAAAGCCGTTGAAGCCCTAAGAGATCAAATAAATAGTAGTATTGAGAATGCGGAGAAGCTTTTGGAGTAGAGGTTTGTTTTATAATTTAAAGTAAACTTACATCATAATATAGTAGCAGATAAAAGAAGTAAAACACTTCAAAAAAAAGTTAAAAAGAAGAATGAAGTATAAAAATATCCGAGAAGAAGAACTAAAAAACAAAGTTGGGGCTGACTGGTTTAAGTCATTTGATACCACCGAAATTCTTGGAAATATTGACTTTACCGTTTTTCCGAAACAAGACAGTTTATTTGGACGCACACCTCTTTTATGGGCAGAAGCAAAAACTGGGAATTTTGACGTTCCTACAATGTTTGTACAACTCATTTTAACCATCGGAAAAGCACGAACCTTCGATAAAACATTACCACCAGCTTTTTTAGGGGCTTTCGACTTTAAAAAAATAGCTTTTGTTGATTATGTAAACATTCAAGATATTTTCTATCTAAACGATTTTAATTGGAACGTTACCCCAAGTAACCACGAAACCAAAGAATTTCAACTCATTAAAGATAGAATTGAATTTATCTTAAAGTCGAAAACTTATGTTTTTGACTATCAGAAAGATGAAAAGATACTCAACACTTTTATAAAAAATAATGTGGCAAAAGCCACTACAAAAAGTAAAATAAAAATTGATAAAAACAATTTCATACCCATCTACCTCCGATGGATTGAGATTATTAAACCAATCATTGATGTTAATTGGGACGACCTTAAAAAAGCAAATATTTTTGATAGTGATTTTTACTTAGCAGATATTTTTGTTGATGACAAAAACACTCAAAATATTGACGATGATTTAACCATTAGAAATAGCTTATTTGTGGTCTTTCAAAACCAAGGCTACACAATAGCCAAAGAAAACATCAAGCAAATGTTTGATGCTACCATAAACATCCGTAACAAAGAGGCGTATTTACAATTTTGGAAACTATACAAACGCCCACCAATACAAGAATTTCAAGATTATATTATTGAGCGCAAAGATTTACTGGTTCCGCAAGATATTAGAGAACGTAAAGGCGCCTTTTTTACACCACGTATTTGGGTAGAATTGTCGCAAAAATACTTAACAGATTATTTAGGCGAAAACTGGCAAGACGACTATTATATTTGGGATTGTGCTGCTGGTACAGGCAACCTATTAACAGGCCTAACCAACAAATACAACATTTACGCCAGCACATTAGACCAGTCTGATGTTAATGTGATGCACGAACGTATTGACCACGGAGCCAACTTATTGAAAAACCACGTTTTTCAGTTTGACTTTTTAAATGATGATTT